>CADAAN010000019.1 GCA_902785935.1 uncultured Pseudomonadota bacterium | reverse complement strand
CAAAAAAGAATCGGGTATTGATTTGAAAGCTGACAGACTTGCTTTGCAGCGTTTGAAAGAAGCTGCTGAAAAGGCAAAAATTGAGCTTTCATCTGCTACACAAACAGATGTCAATCTGCCGTTTATTACAGCTGATGCGACGGGTCCGAAACACCTCAATATCAAATTAACGCGTGCTAAACTTGAATCACTCGTTGATGATTTGATTGATAAAACGGTTGAGCCTTGCAAAAAGGCATTAAAAGATGCCGGTTTGTCGGCCTCTGAAATCAGTGAGGTGATTTTGGTCGGTGGTATGACACGTATGCCGAAAGTGCAGGAAAAGGTCAAAGAAATTTTTGGTAAAGAGCCTCACAAAGGCGTCAATCCTGATGAAGTTGTTGCCGTCGGTGCCGCAATTCAAGGCGGTGTGTTGATGGGTGATGTCAAAGACGTGTTGCTTCTTGATGTGACACCTCTGTCACTCGGTATTGAAACGTTGGGTGGTGTGTTCACACGCTTGATTGACCGCAACACAACGATTCCGACACGTAAATCTCAAGTTTTCTCAACGGCGGAAGACGGGCAAACGGCTGTGACGATTCGCGTGTTCCAAGGTGAACGTGAGATTGCCGCACACAACAAGCTTTTGGGTCAATTTGACTTAGTCGGTATTCCGCCGGCACCGCGTGGTATGCCTCAAATTGAAGTGACTTTTGATATTGATGCAAACGGTATTGTCAATGTTTCGGCTAAAGATAAAGCCACTAACAAAGAACAAGCCATTCGTATTCAAGCTTCGGGCGGTTTGTCTGATGCCGATATCGAAAAGATGGTCAAAGATGCCGAACTCAATGCCGAAGCGGATAAGAAGAAAAAGGAAGAGGTTGAGACGCGCAATCAGGCAGAAGCTTTGGTTCACTCAACCGAAAAGACCTTAAAAGAAAACGGCGATAAAATTTCAGCCGCTGATAAGAGCGCGATTGAAGATGCAATTGCTGCCGTTAAAACTGCTTTGGAAGGCACGGACAGTGCCGCTATCAAAGAAAAGAGCGATGCTTTGATGCAGGCTTCCTTAAAACTCGGTGAAGCCATGTATAAAGCGCAAGGTGCTGATGCCGGTGCAAGCGGCGCTGAGCAGGGCGCTTCAACGGGCGAACAGCAGCCGAAAGACGAAAAGGTTGTGGATGCCGACTTCGAAGAAGTCAAGTAAAAGTTCGCTCTTTGGGCGACAAAGTACAAAAATTTTCCCTTCTGCTTGGTCATGTACGTCTATGTACACTCCCTTCGCAGGAGGGAAAATTTTTTATTATTCGCCTCAAATATCGAATTTTTAGAAATTTATCTGCACCATTCTCTAAGTTTTTTAACGCAATTTTATATTTTTCTTTTGACATTTTGCTGATTTCATGCTTTAATAATAAACGGATAGGGAGGGAAACTTCTTTATCAAGTACCCTGATAGGGTGCGGGGCTTTAACCGGCTCTTTAGCATATGCAGTGAGATAACACTGTAATTTTATGGTGTTCTTTTTATTTTAAAAGAACTCTTATCCCCGAAATTTTAGTCGGGGAGTCTGTGGCGAATGTACAAGAATTTTATTCTAAAGGTCATGGAAGTCATTTCATATGCTATGATTGGTTAACTCCCCGTCGCTCTTAGAGGTGCGACTTTTTTAATAATTTTTGAAAAGGAAATTTAATATGAAAAAAGGATTATTAATCACAGTCTGTGCCACAGCGATGATGATGGCAAACGGTGCAAGGGCAGAACTGTGTGCGGGGTTTGAAACGCAAAGTTATACAGAAAATATTACTGGTAATAACGAGCGCGTTGCACATCAAACATGTACGGATTGGTACGGGCAGTCGGTTCAACTGGATTATATTTATGATGTTGATGATCGTTTAGTCTATGTCATTGAGCATGATGGTCGACTCCAATATGAAAAACTATATAATACATCTGAAAGTATGTATAAATTTTATCCGCCGAATGAAATGTGGGATAACTATGACAGTATGCAAGTAGAATATATGATGACGAATTCAAAAGCTTATAAATATATTTATGATGATAACGGAAATTTGACACAATTAATGATGGTTGGTACTCAATCTCCGGGGGATTATTGGGAATTCACTGATGATCCTGAACGTGAACAACTTGATCCTTATGGTATGGGTCCTATACGAACTTATGAAAACCAAGACGGAAAAATCATAGCTTATGACATTGACGGCAATAAAATAGGTGAATATGCTTCTGTCACAAGTATGTTGCAAGGAGAAACTTTGCCTGAAACGCCGCCGGAAATCAGAGAAACTCTGCCTGACGGAAGTATTAAAGTCACAGATGCCGAAGGAAATGTCCATTTTGAAGGCAAACGCATTTATACCATCGATGAAGCAAATCTCGTTGCCAAGTCGACGGGAAATACGGTTAAGATAAGATACCGATAAGATACTGATAAGATAAAAAAAAGAGGCATTTGACTGCCTCTTTTTGCATTAATCTCGGCTGCGTTCCGGTGTATGCGTCGGTGCCGGAGTCGGTGTTGCTGTCGGTTCAGGCTTTGCGGTTGTTTTAGATGCCTCAGCCGCAGCTTTTGCCGCCTCTTCCGCCGCCTTTTTCTTCTTTTCCTGCTCTTGAATGTATTCCCAAGTCAGTTCTTTTGGACGCTGATACATTAATTCACCATCTTTTTTCGGAGCTTTTAATTCTTCAGCACCTTGCGACATAAGCCTGATGTGTACTTTGTCATAAGCGACGGAAGCTCTCTTCCATACCTTATTGATAAGAATATTATCAATCGCGTGAGCGCGTGAACTTTCATCCTTTTTATACACTTCAATAATTGCTTCTCGAGCTTCTTTATATGTCCTTTCAAACATGATATTATAAATACGTTTCCAATCTTCGCCTGATAAGTCTTTGACTTTCTTTTCAGGTGAAACAACCATTGATATAGCACGTTTTTCATGCTCTGTTAAACGGATAGAAATCGTGTGACCTGTTTTTTCGTTTATAATCGGATTGCTCATCAGCTCATCAAAACGCTCTGCAAGTGTCATATCCATATCACATTTATCACCCAAAGACATATCAAATGTGCGTGTTATAGCATTCATAGCGGCAATGGCATCAGCTGCACCCGTTTGGGTATCCATCACACCTGTTGCAATCGTATTTTCGGCCATTTTCTTCAAATCGTTATTGTAAGCATTTCTGAAATTGTGGAATTTCTCTTCAAAACGAGCCGTATTTAATGCATCATTTTGTGTTTCCAAAAGTTTTTGTGATTCGTTTTTACGCTCTTTGATATATGCTTGCTCACTGAGCGGCAATTCTTTGCCTTTGTTCTTTGCATTTTCTTCCAACTGTTCCATCAAACGGCGCTCAAATGTGGCAAATTCTTGGACGGAAAGTTTAGCTTTAGCCGCTTGTATCATTTTATCGGCTTTAGCCTGATTGATGCTAACGCCGGACGGAACAATGCCTTTTTCGGCACAAGCAAGCATCCAAACCATTTTATCCACGTTTTGCAAGTTCTTTAAGTTGAGGTGCGTGATTCCCGCCTTTTTAATCTCACCGATAAAATCACCGGCCATCACATCATCTATCTTTTTACCGTTCGGTGTCGTATAGCCGAAAGTAAAGGTGCCGTCATCTTTTTGCCCGACATACAGACGATATGAAAAAATATAATTATGAACATGCGGCTTTTTTGGGTCAACACGGCCGTCATTTTTATCATTTTCTCTATCTTCTTTATCGTAAAGAACGAAGACAGTCATCTTTTGACCATTGATGCGCGTGCTGTGCTCCCAATAAGAAAGCCCCGGTTTTTTATGCAAATCTTTTTGAATAAATTCACGAAAACCTTTCAAAAATTTATTTAAGTCCATTTCTTCTTTTGCTTTGGCTTTCGGCGCATCAGGATCCAAAGACGGTGCTTCGGGCGCGCTTAAAACAGGTCCTTCATAAACTATATTGATATTCGGATCTTCATATTCCGGCTCACCATTTTCGTTTTCACCTGTCTTTGTGGGGGACGGCGTTTTTTCTCTTTCATCAAGAACCTGTTTTTTGTATTCTTCTAGAAGCGCATTTAATTCCTTGATTTTTTCTTCAGCATCAATCATACCGCCATGGGTCGGAATTTTAAGACCGAAAGTCGAAAAACCGCAACGCTCGCAAAAATCCATAATGCGTTTGAAATTTTCGGCATTTAATTTTTCAAGCATTTCATCTTCAAAACTGATTTGACCAGTCAAAAGTTTGTTTTCCGCACCATCGCGATGAAGCGCAGATAATCCGAACTTTGAGCCATCGGGCAATGTACATTCAAGTTCAAGCTGACCTTTGGGATCGGCAACATCATCACTTTCAGTCACAATATCAGGCTTTCTGTAATCAGTGTTTTTGAACTGATACAAAATCTTTTTATCATCCTCATCGGCAATACCATGCTTGTAAATTCGATATAATACAGGAAATTCATTCGGATAAGCTTTAAGCAATCGCTGGTAATCTGTAAGTTCGTCTTTTGTTTTTTCACAAGACTCTTTTTGAGCCTCTTCTTTTGCAAGTTCGGCTTCCAAATCCATAAGTTTTATACCCTGAGCCAACTCTTTTTCAACCGAAGCGTATGAATATTCTTCAAAGTTGTGGTTCAGAGTTTCAGTTTCTAAATAAATGCCAGCCATATAAAATGCTCCTTAAATGAACTTTTCAATATACACTCTTTTAGCACATTTTAAAGTCGATTTCAAGTGTTTTGTCAAAGTTTTTCAAAAAAAATAAAAAAACTGACTTTTGCCATGCCGTAGACACGCTCGTCAATAAGTTCAAAATTTTTTGGTAAATCAAGTTTTTCATTCTGCCTTGTTTCCACAACGCAGAGTGCGCCGTCTTTGATGTATCCTTTGTCGGTCAATGTGCTCAATGCAATTTCATTCAGGCCTTTATCGTAAGGCGCATCTGAAAATATCAAATCGTATTTTGTCTTTGAATATGAAAGTTTTGAGATATCTGCCTGAATCAAGGTAATTTTATCTTTTTCTTTTTCAAAAAGTGCCGCATTTTTTCTTGCCAAGGTTATATCTTTATCAATCAGACAAAGACTTTTTGCTCCACGGGACAAAGCCTCAAGCCCCAATGCGCCGGTACCTGCAAAAACATCTATGACGGACCTTTCTTCCATAGAGCCGATTTTTGAAAATAAAATATTAAAAATTGCCTCGCGCGCCCTGTCAGAGGTAGGTCGCACATTCAAATCTTCAGGAGAAAAAAGCTTTTTGCCCCGATATTTTCCGCCGACAATCCTTAGCATGAAAAACGTCCGCCGAGTTGTTCTTTTAAAACTTTTTGAGCCACTTGCCTGAGTTCACCTTTTTTCAAATTGCCAAGCTGAAACGGTCCGTACGAAACGCGGATAAGGCGCGCAACATCAAGTCCGACATACTTCATCAGTTTGCGAATTTCACGATTTTTGCCCTCGCTTAAGGTTATGGTCAGCCAAGCATTTGTGCCGTTTTGAGAGTCTAGAACGATGCCGACTTTGCCGTATGAAACGCCATCTATTGTGACGCCTTTTTCAAGTTCTTTGAATTTTTTTTCATCAATTTTGCCGTGGACACGTACGCGATACCTGCGCGACCATGCGTTTGACGGCAATTCAAGCTCTCGCGCCAACGCCCCGCTGTTTGTAAGCAAAAGCAATCCCTCGGAATTAAGGTCCAAACGCCCGACACTGATAACTCGTCCGACAGAAGGCGGCAAGGTATCAAAAACGGTTTGTCTGCCTTTTTCGTCCTTATGCGTTGTGACAAGACCAATGGGTTTGTAATATAAAAAGAGTTTTGTTTCTTCAATTTCAGGCAGTTTTTCGCCATCAATTAAAACCATATCATTTTCACTGACATTAAATGCCGGTGTATCAATGATATTGCCGTTGACGGTGACGCGCTTATCTAAAATATATTTTTCAGCCTCTCTTCTTGAACAAACACCTGAACGTGCAATCAATTTTGCCAATCTTTGGGTCATCTTAACTTATCCTTATCATAGAGTCCTCCCCCTCGAGGTGGAGGATTTGTAAAGAGCGATACTTAATGGGAAAAATAGGGTTGTTGCAATTTTTGTGCATCTTAACTTATCCTTATCAAATTTGAGCTAATATAGCTTAAATCAAAACAAAATGCAAAGGTTATTTATGCAAGAAAAAGATTATATGGCGCTCGCCTTAAAAGAAGCCGAAAAAGCATTTTTAAAAGACGAAGTTCCCGTCGGAGCCGTTTTGGTTGATAATGCGACGGGAAAGGTTATTGCAAAAGCCCACAACAAAACGGAGCACGGGTTTGACCCGACGGCTCATGCTGAAATTAATCTTATCAAAAAGGCCTCAAAAAAATTGTCATCAAAACGGCTTTGGAACACGACGCTTTATGTTTCACTTGAGCCGTGTACGATGTGCGCGGCGGCAATCTCTTTTGCGCGTATCGAAAAACTTGTCATCGCGGCATCAGATGAAAAAGGAGGCGCTATCTTAAACGGTGTCAAGTTTTTTGAAAGCAAAACCTGCCACTTTAAACCTGAAGTTATAAGCGGCGTTTTGGCAGAAGAATCTTCCGCTCTTTTAAAAAACTTTTTTAAAAACAAACGCCAATAAGCTCGATTGCTTTTTTTACCGATACCGAATCGAAAAAGTATTTGTTTTCCCCGCGACCTGATTTGCCTCGTCGATGGTATAGATTTTACGCTGACAAATGTTTCCGTTTTGCATATAACCTTTGGCGCAACTCAAAATGCCGTTATTCGGCCTGGTTAAACACGCGGCTCCGCTGTAATAGTATTTTGAGCTCTCGCATCGTGATTTCGGTGCTGCTTTAACGAAACTTTCCAATCCTGTTGATGATAAATTGCTTTGACAAACAGAAACATCTCCCTTGCAATAGATGACATTTAAATTCGGACTATCCTCAAAAGCCGTAGGGTCTATATATGTCACAGAATCGGGAATAATCAAGTTCTTTAATGCGGGCATAATACTCAGAGCACGATTCTCGATAGAAGTGACCGAATCCGGTATTTCAAGTGTTTCCAGTGAAACGCAGTCTCGAAAAAGCTCTGCTGAAAGTGTTGTAATGCCTTGCGGCATAATTACTGTCTTAGCAGATATTAAGTCTTCAAAAGAGGAATAATTAAAACTTGTGACATCAGAAGCATCTATTGTTACGATGTATCCGGTTAAACCGGCCTGAACCCAAGGCGTATAATTCCCATCTTGATAAAATTGTATATCTCCGCTGACTTTTAAAACACCATCATTAAAGCTCCAAGAACAGTTTTCGCCGCAAGATTGACATTCCTGTCCGTTTTCATCAATTCCGCTGCTTGTGCAACTTATCGCCCTTGATTCGTTGATTAAACAGACGGATAAAATCAGCCCTAAAATCAAAACTATTTTTTTCATAATTTATCCCCTTATACAAAAGTTACATTAAAAAAGTCGCACCTTTAAGGAGCGACGGGGAGTAAAGAAATCATGCAAAGTAAAATGACTCTCATAACCTTTAGAAAAAAATCTTGTACATCCGTCATGAGCTCCCCGAGCATTTTTCGGGGATGTATGCTATTTAAAAATAAAAATAGCACTGAAAACAGTGTTATCCTTCACTGTACTTTGCAAAAGAGCTTCTTTAAGCCCCGCACCCTATCAGGGTACTTGATAAAGAAGTTTCCCTCCTTATCCAACTTTTATTATCTCACAATAATAATTGCTTGTCAACAAAAAAAGACTGTGATTTGCATCACAGTCTTTTTCTTTTGCATTTTTTTAATAAGCAATCAATCTTGAAGGATTTCCGAGCAAAATCATACATCTTTGTCCCGGAGAAAGTAAAACATCCGTGCCTTGCGTCAATGTCATCACTTGACCGTTGTCGAGTTGTACGACATATTCATACCCCATCTGGGATGAAAGGGCGCCTTGTGCCTTGTCACCGGCATAACCACCCAAAGCCGCACCGCCGACAGCCCCTAAATTGTGCGCTGTTTTACCGCTGCCGATGGCATAACCGCCGACACCGCCGGCAATTGCACCCAAAAGCATACCGGCATTGTTATCCGATTTAACCTGTACTTGACGCACGCTGATGACAGAACACGGACTTGCCGCAGAAGCACGACCGACAGAGCTTGTGCCGTATTGGTTTGAGGCAATATCTGCCTGACAAGCCGCCAATAAAACGGCCAAACTTAAAACGCCTAATGTTTTTTTCATCAATAAAAACTCCATATAAATTGAAACACGAGATAACCTATAATATACAAATATTTTTTTTGTTGTCAATGCTGGACAATTAAACTTTGTTGATGTATAGTGCATAAAGTTTAAAGATTCTATTTTTTTAATAAGGACTTCATGAAGATGTTAAAACGTTCTAAAATTGTTGATTTACTTGCCTGCGAGACGACGATTGATGAGGTTTTGATCAAAGGTTGGGTCAAAACGCGTCGTGATGCCAAAGATTTTTCGTTTATTGAAGTTGGCGACGGCTCTTGTCTTAAAAATATACAGGTTATTGCATTAAATACCCTGAAAAATTATGAAGAAATCAAAAAATTATCCACAGGTTCTTCTCTTGCGGTGAAGGGTGCTTTGGTTGAAAGTCAGGGCGGTAATCAAAAATATGAACTCAAGGCTGAGGATGTTGAAATTTATTCTATCGCCCCCGATGATTATCCTTTGCAAAAAAAGAAGATGACGGATGAATATTTACGCACTGTTGCACATTTAAGGCCGAGAACAAACAAGTATGGTGCGGCTTTTAGGATTCGGTCGGAACTTTCATACGCTATTCATCAATTTTTTCATGATCGTGGGTTTAAGTATGTACATACGCCGATTATCACAGGTTCTGACTGCGAAGGGGCAGGGGAGATGTTTCAGGTCACAACGATTGATTTGAAAAATCCGCCCAAAACAAAAGAAGGCTCGGTTGATTATGAAAAAGATTTTTTCGGCCGTGAGGCGCATTTGACGGTTTCGGGACAATTAAATGGCGAGATGTATGCTTGCGCGCTTGGCGATATTTATACCTTCGGTCCGACATTCAGAGCCGAAAACTCAAACACGCCGCGTCATGCCGCCGAATTTTGGATGATTGAGCCGGAAATGGCTTTTGCTGATTTGAATGACGATATGAATGTTGCCGAAGATATGGTGCGTTCATGTGTCAAACATGTGATGACACATTGTGCGCAGGATTTAGAGTTGTTTGAAAAGTTTGTTGATCCGACATTAAAAGAAACGCTTGAAAATATTGCAAACAACAGTTTTGCGCGTGTAAGCTATCAAGAAGCTGTTGAGCTGATGCAAAAATCGGGCAAAAAATTTGAATATAAACCCGAATATGGTATTGATTTGCAAACAGAACATGAGCGTTTTTTGGCGGAAGAGTACTTTAAAAAGCCTGTTATCGTGTATAATTATCCCAAAGAAATTAAGGCATTTTACATGCGCCTCAATGATGACGGCAAAACGGTGGCAGCCATGGATGTTTTGGTGCCGAGAATAGGTGAGCTTATCGGAGGATCTCAGCGTGAAGAGCGCTATGACGTCTTAACAAAGCGTATTCAAGAACTCGGCATGCGCCTGCAAGATTATGATTGGTATTTGGATTCGCGCAAATACGGGTCAGTGCCGCATGCGGGTTTCGGTTTGGGCTTTGAGAGGATGATGATGCTTGTCACGGGTATTACGAATATTCGCGATGTTATCCCATTCCCTAGAACGCCGAAATCAGTCAATTTCTAAGGCATAAAGGGAAAATATTTTGAAAAACGGTCTGCTTATTTTATTGTCTTGTTTGTTTGCTTTAAAAGCATTTGCTCAAGCAAATGATTTTGCTTTATCAAATGAGGATTTAGGGCATATTCAAACAATAAGCAGACCCGATTGTGATGACGCACTGTTCAAAAAAAAGGCGCTTGAGGTTGTTAAAGATTATCTGGAATCAAAAACGGCTCTGTCAAGCATTGCAAAACGTCAAAAGGCCTTAAAATTAAAGCAGATTGATGCGTTTGAAAACGTTGATGTCGAAAATTTTCGCTCAAATGAGGATTTTTTGGCGGCAAGTGCTTTGATTGAAATTAAAATCAACAAACAGATTGATGCAAAAGATATACTTTTATGTCGTCAAAAGGGAGATTTTAAAAGACCCGTCTATATTATCGCATATCCTTATATGGACAACTTTAAGGCGCACATCATCGGTTTAGAAAAGGATTCGTCCGATTATGAAAAACTCTTTTTTATGTATCCTTAAAAAGGCGGCCCAAAAATGAGTGAAAATAAAAATCTGGTTGTTGTCAATCAAGAAAAAAACCTGCCGGTTGTCGTGCAGGACGGGTCGTTGAACGCATATTTGGAGCAGATTAAAAAATTTCCGGTTTTGACGGAAGATGAAGAAAAAAAACTTGTTGATGATTTTGTTTACCGAGGTGATTTTCAGGCGGCTCAAAAGCTGATTACATCACATTTAAGGTTGGCAGCTAAGGTCGCACTGACGTATAAAAGGTACGGTTTGCCGATGCAGGATATGATTTCTGAGGCTAATTTAGGCCTGATGCAAGCGGTCAAAAAGTTTGATCCGGATAAAAAAGTACGCTTGGCGACATACGCGCTTTGGTGGATTAAAGCCGCAATTCATGACTATATCCTGCGGTCATGGTCGCTTGTCAAAATAGGGACCGTTGCGGCGCAAAAAAAGCTTTTTTATAATTTAGGGCGCATCAAGGCTCGCCTCGGAATATATGACAATAAAGAGCTTGAGCCGAAAGTTGTTAAACAGATTGCACATGAATTGGTGGTTGATGAAAAAGATGTTGTTGAAATGAACAGGCGAATCAGCGGAGATAAATCACTCAATACACCCGTTTACCAATCACCTGATGATGAAATCAAAGAACAAATAGATATGCTTGCAGATGCTCATGAAAACATCGAAGCAAGATTTGCTTCTAAAGAAGAAGCGCTTATGAAACGCAAAGTTTTGCTTGATTGTCTTTCAGAACTTTCGCAGCGAGAACAATATATTATTAAAAACCATATTTTAACCGATGCGCCTATGACGCTTGATGATATCGGGGCAAAGTTTGATATCAGCCGTGAACGTGTGCGGCAGATTGAAAAACGCGCGCTTGAAAAATTAACGGCATCCGTCAAGGCAAAAATGGCAGCTTAAAAAAGAAAGGATAAAAACATGCAACCCTCCGTTTATCAAAAAACAATCGAAACTCTTGCAGAGGCAGGCATCGAATCGCCGCGGCTTGAAGCACGTCTTTTGATTGCAGATGTCTCAGGTGTCAATGTCGATGATATGCCCATTACGCCGATAATCGATGATAATATGCTTGAAAACTTAAATCGCAATGTGGCACGCCGTATTGAAGGAATGCCGCTTGATAAGATATTAAAACATCGTGAGTTTTATAAATCTGATTTTGAAGTCAGTGAAGATGTTTTGTCTCCGCGTCCGGATACGGAAATTTTGGTTGAAGCGGCCTTAAAAATCATTAAGGAAAATAATCTTAAAAACGTGCTTGATTTGGGTACGGGCTCCGGCTGTATTTTGCTTTCATTGCTTGCCGAAATAAAAGATATGCAGGGCGTTGGTGTTGATGTTTCAGAAAAAGCACTGCAAGTTGCTCAAAAAAATACCAAAAAAATGCGCTTATCCAAAAGAGTTACATTGATTGAAAAAAGCTGGTTTGATGACGGATTTTTGGGCTCATTTCAAGAACCGTTTGACCTTATTGTTTCAAACCCGCCGTATATTGAAACGTCTGAGATTGAAAAGCTTGATATTTCTGTGAGAAAATATGACCCGATTGTGGCTTTGGACGGTGGTGAAGACGGCTTAAAGCATTATCGCCAAATTGCCGAGATGGCTTCTTTTTTGCTTAAAGATGAGGGATATATTCTGCTTGAAGTCGGGTACAATCAGGCCGAAAAAGTCAAAAAAATCTTTTCAGATAAAGGGTTTATCCATACGGGGACGGTCAGAGATTTAGCTCAAATTGACCGCGTCGTGATATTTAAAAGGTAATATTTGATGATTGGTGCGATTATCGGTGATATTGTAGGCTCGCCCTATGAATTTCATAACATTAAAACAAAAGAGTTTGAGCTTTTTTGTGACAGGTGTATTTTTACCGATGATACAATTTTGACCTGCGCTGTGGCCGAATGGCTGACAGATGATAAGTCTGATGCTAAGGAAATGCTCTTAAAATGGGGCAAACGCTACCAAAACAGAACATATGAAAATGGTAGTATTCAGGCCTTTGGCAAGGGATTTACAACTTTTCTTGAAACAGAGGAACAAACTTGTTGTAAAACAAACGGTTGCGTTATGCGCTTAAGTCCGATTTTTACGGCCTTTGAAGATAAAGAACAGGCTTTGCAAAAAGCATTTGAACTGACCAAAATCACACATAATCATCTTGAAAGCTTTCAGGCCGTCGGCGCATACATCGAAACGGGTTTTTTGTTAAAGAAAAAAGTTTCACCTCAAACGATAAAAAATTATATTGGGCATAAATACGGCTATGATTTATCAAAATCAGTTGATGAAATAAGGCCGATATATAACAAATTTTATTGTACGTGCAAAAATTCTGTACCTCAGGCAATTGTTGCGGCGCTTGATGCAAATTCGTTTGAAGATGCGTTGCGTAACGCTGTGTCCCTTGGTGGTGACAGCGATACATTGGCCGCAATGGCCGGCGGTTTGGCAGAAATTCGTTTCGGTGTGCCGAAATCCGTGCGAGCGCAAGCCCTTGAATATCTTGATGATGATGTTTTGAAGGCATTGAATGATTTTGAAAAAAAATTTTCAAAAAAGTCAAAGTTTATGATGCTTTTTCAGCCAAAGAAAAATAAAAAAGTCTTGGATATTTAATTTTTAAAAAGTACGCTAAAAAATATCTTGCATTTAAAATTTTTTCGTGTATATTGCGCATTGTCCTTGCCGATGGAAATATTCTGTCGGCTATACATTAACCCGAACGGGCAACCGTTCTTTTGTTGAGAATCCATAAGGAGATTTTATATATGTCTAATTACGAAAGCGTGCTTATCGCACGTCAAGACTTAGGCACCTCACAGGTCAATGATCTTGTCGCTAACTTAAGCGACGTGATTAAAAACCAAGGTGGCGAAGTCGTTAAAGTCGATAATTGGGGCCTCAAAAACCTTGCTTATCGCATTAAAAAGAACAGAAAAGGTCATTATGTTTTGCTCAATATCGTTGCACCTGCTGCAGCTATTTTTGAGTATGAACGTTTGATGCGTTTGAATGAAGATGTCATTCGCTATATGACCGTTAAAGTCGATGAATTTAACAATGAGCTTTCTTCCGATGAAGATATCGAAGCGGCTCAAGAATCAGAAAGCATGGGAGAATAAAAATGGCAAAATCATCTTTTTTTAAGAGAAAATCTTGTCCGTTCTCCGGCGAAAATGCTTTGAGAATTGACTATAAAGACGTTAAACTTTTGTCACGTTTCATTTCTGAAAAAGGCAAGATTATTCCGTCACGTATCACATCTGTTTCGGCAAAAAAGCAAAGAGAACTTGCTCGTGCCATCAAGCGCGCGCGTTATATCGGCTTATTGCCGTATGTGGCTGATTAAGAGGAGGGTTTTAATATGCAAGTGATTCTTCTCGAACATGTCAATAAATTGGGCAAAATGGGCGATAAAGTAAACGTTAAAAACGGTTATGCCCGTAACTATCTTTTGCCGCAAAAGAAAGCTTTGCGCGCAACAGATGCCAACGTTGCCTATTTTGAAAAACAAAAAGCTGAATTGGAAGCACACAATAAAGCTTTGTTTGATGCAGCAACAGCTCAGGCTGAAGCTTTGAAGGGCTTTAAGGCTGTTTTGATCAGACAAGCAGCTGAAACAGGTCAACTTTACGGTTCTGTCACAATCAGAGATATTGCGGCCGCAATTAAAGAAGCCGGTCACAATGTTGAACGCCGTTTGGTTTATCTTGAAAAACCGATTAAAGACCTTGGTATTTATAAGGTTGAGCTGAACCTTCACCCTGAAGTAACGCAAACGATTTTAATCAACGTTGCGCGTACGGCAGATGAGGCTGCAAAGCAGGAAAAAGCTTATACGGCTGAATAAGCTGTTTGGCAGATTGCTTAAAATTTCGACCATGATATTATTCGTGGTCGATTTTTTGTTTGACATTTGAGTTTTATTGTGAGATAATAAAAATCGGGTAGGGAAGGTTTATATCTTCTTTACTTAAAAAAGAACCGAGAGGTTCGGGGCTGTCAGAGGCTCTTAATCAAGCGATACCCAAAATGGTGTCCGATTTTGGATGCTTTTTTAGGTTTAAATCCCCGCATTGGTTGGGGAGATTATGACGTATGTACAGGTTTTAAGCTAAAGGTCATGATAGTCATTACGCTTGATATGATTTCTGAACTCCCCGCCGCTCGAAAGAGTGGTTTTTTTGTATTAACAATCAGTTGGAGAAAATATATGAAGAAAATAATTATAGCATTTATCGGTCTATTTTTTGCAAAATATGCATTATCTTCTCAATACGTACCATGCACGATCTCTGAAACAGAAAATGGTACATGTTTTGATTGCGGAACAAAATGCGTTGCACGTTACACACAGACGGTTAATGATGATGGCACACTGAAGGGAACTTTGACTGTTTCCGGTGAGGGGTATATGGATGATTATGATGTTTCAAGACATCCCAATGAAGAAAGAGCACAGACGCAGGCTTCGTGGAAAGACTTAGATCGTCAAATAACAAATCTTGTTATTGAAGAGGGCATTGAGCACATTGGAAATTTTGCGTTTTATTATTCACCTATCAAAGATGTTAAAATTCCATCATCCTTAAAATCTATCGGTTCTCAGACCTTTGACACAAGTTCTCTTAGAAGCATAACGTTACCGAATACAATTGAAGAAATTGGAAACGGTGCATTCCGATATTCGGTATCTCTTGAAGAAGTTATTATCGGTGAGGGTGTTTCTTTAATTGGTGATAATGCATTTGAATATTGCTCAAAACTAAAAAATATCATTATTGGCGATAATGTTACTTCAATAGGAGCAAATGCTTTTTTAAACATTGCGTCAGATGCAGTAATTTATTGTCAAAACACTCAAAAACATGATTGTAATGATTTAGTCTCAGAATCGACCATGGGTTCGGATAAACTTGTTATTTATACAATAAATAACGATGGAAAAATTGTCGTCGGGAACAAAGCTTATGCTTCTTTGAATGATTTGGTAAAAGGTACATACATACCAAAGCGCATCTATACCATTGAAGAGGCCAATGCCGTGGCGGGGAAGGTCAATTCGGTTAAGATAAGGTATCGATAAAAAAAATAACGGGTAAACAGAAGCACTCTTTATTTTAAAGGGTGTTTTTTGTGCCATTCAAAAGATATTAAAATTTTTTTAATTTTTTTAATTTTTTTGCTTGCAATTGATTCTTTTTTATGTTATAAGGCGCCCACAACGTTTGTATAGAGCCTTTAACAAGCTCTGGTGATGTTAAATATAAAATATAGAGCAAACGGCGTATTTTACAATGTTTGCTTGTGGTATTAACAATTTAGACAGTGTAAGAGCTGATAAGTTTTTTTATGCTGTTTAGCTATAGGGAAATTTTAAATATGGAAACCCAAAATATAAGAATTCGCCTCAAGGCTTTTGATCATCGTTTGCTTGATCTTTCTACAACAGAGATTGTGCATACGGCCAAAAGAACGGGGGCAAACGTCAGAGGACCTATTCCTTTGCCGACCAGAATCGAAAAGTTTACGGTGAACCGTTCTCCGCACGTTGATAAAAAGTCACGTGAGCAGTTCGAAATCCGCACTCATAAGAGACTTCTGGACATTGTCGACCCGACTCCGCAGACGGTTGATGCTTTGATGAAGCTTGACTTGGCTGCCGGTGTGAACGTCGAAATTAAGTTGTAATGTTAATTTTAATGTTGGCGCTTTAAAAGAAGGTGTCAACCAATTAGAAAAGGAAAAAATATAATGCGTACAGGTTTAGTCGCAAAAAAATTGGGAATGTCCCGTATCTTTGAAGCTGACGGCACACATGTACCGGTGACGGTTTTGCGTGTTGACGGCTTAAAAGTCGTGTCTGTTAAAACGGCTGAGAAAAACGGATATACGGCTGTTCAACTCGGAACAGGCAGTATCAAGGCAAAAAATCTCACAAAGCCGATGAAAGGACATTTTGCAAAAGCAGGTGTTGAACCGAAGAAAAAATTATGCGAGTTCAGAGTTTCTGAAGATTGCATGCTTTCTGTCGGTCAGGAATTGTCTGCAAGCCACTTTGTCGTCGGACAATATGTTGATGTGTGCGGTACATCTATCGGTAAAGGTTTTGCCGGTGTTATGAAACGCCACAACTTTGCCGGTTTAGAGGCATCTCACGGTGTGTCTATTTCGCATCGTTCACATGGTTCAACAGGTCAAAGACAAGATCCAGGTAAAGTGTTTAAAGGCAAAAAGATGGCCGGCCATATGGGTGCAGAGCGCGTTACTGTTCAAAACCTTAAAGTTGCCGCAATCGATGAAGCCAAAGGTTTGATTATGGTTAAAGGTGCTGTTCCGGGAAGCGAAAATTCTTGGATCAGAATTACGGATGCTGTCAAAAAGACAGCAAATGTCACATTACCTCTTCCTGCCGGATTAAAAACAATCAATGAACCTGCTGCAGTTAAAGCAGAAGTTTCTGCTGAGAATGCTTCAAAATAAGGATTGAATATTATGAAACAGGATATCTTAAATTTAGATAATAAAAATGTCGGTACAATCGAGCTTGATGAATCGATTTTCGGTCTTGAAGTTCGTCCTGACATTTTGCACCGTGTTGTCGTGTGGCAATTGGCTCGCCGTCAGCAGGGTACGCACCTCACAAAGGGACGCTCGGATGTTGCTTTAACACCGGCAAAGCCTTTCAAACAAAAGGGCAGCGGTAATGCACGTCAGGGTTCAAGAAAAGGTACACAATTCCGCAAAGGTGGTGTTGTGTTCGGTCCCGTTGTGCGTGATTATGCACACGATTTGACCAAAAAATTCAGAAAGCTTGGTTTGAAAACAGCGCTTTCTGCAAAAGCCAAAGAGGGTAACCTTATCATTATTGATGAGGCAAAATTATCCGCTCCCAAGACAAAAGATTTGCAAAACAAATTGGCTGCTTTGGGTTGGACAAATTGTCTTGTCGTCGACGGTAAGGAAGTTGATGTCAATTTTGCACTTGCAAGTCGCAACATCAATGGCATTGATGTTTTGCCGACAATCGGTGCAAACGTTTATGACATTTTAAGAAAAGACAAACTCGTATTAACAAAAGAAGCAGTTGCTTGCTTGAAAGAGAGATTGACATGGTAAAAACATCCAAAACTTCAAACAAGGTATCGCCTATGATGTATGATACGATTGTTCGTCCGGTTATTACCGAAAAATCCATGTATGCTTCTGAAGCCGGAAAGGTTGTTTTTATGGTACCTTTGACAGCTTCAAAAGATGATGTTAAGGCTGCTGTTGAAAGCATCTTCAACGTTAAAGTGGAAAAGGTAAATACCATTCGTCAGTTTGGCAAAACAAAGTTTTTCAGAGGTCGTAAGGGCGCTCGCTCTGACTTTAAGAAAGCTTTGGTAACACTTGCCAAGGGTCAAAATATTGATGTTACAACAGGAATTTAATTATGACTTTGAAAACATTTAAGCCCACATCTCCAGGTCTTCGTCAATTGATTATTGTTGACAGAAGCGAGCTCTACAAGGGAGCGCCTGAGAAAACGTTAACAGTCGGTTTGAGGAAAACCGGCGGTCGTGATAATTTTGGGCATGTCACAAGTCGGAGAATCGGCGGCGGACATAAACGCAAGCTGAGAGTTATCGACTTTAAACGTAATAAATTTGATTGTGAGGCCACGGTCGAGAGATTGGAATATGATCCGAACCGCACATCTTTCATTGCTTTGATTAAGTATGAAGACGGTGAGCTCGCTTACATTCTGGCTCCTCAAAGATTGAAAGCCGGTGATAAGGTTGTTTCTTCAGCTAAAGCCGACGTCAAACCGGGCAATGCAATGCCGTTAAAGAGCATGCCGGTCGGTACAATCGTACACAATGTTGAGCTCAAAGCAGGCAAGGGCGGACAGCTTGTTCGTTCAGCCGGTTGTTATGCTCAGCTTATCGGTAAAGATGCCGGTTATGCACAATTGAAATTAAGTTCCGGCGAACTGAGAATCGTTCGTGAGGAATGCTTGGCAACAGTTGGTGCTGTTTCTAATCCGGACAATCAAAACAAATCATTGGGTAAAGCCGGCCGTTCACGTTGGCTTGGTATCAGACCTGTTACCCGTGGTGTTGCGATGAACCCGGTTGATCACCCGCATGGTGGTGGTGAAGGCAGAACCTCAGGCGGTCGTCATCCTGTGACACCGTGGGGTAAACCGACCAAGGGTGCTAAGACTCGTTCTAACAAAAAGACAGATCGCTTTATTATGAGATCTCGTCATGATAATAAGAAATAAGGAGAAAGCTAAATGACACGTTCCGTATGGAAAGGACCTTTTGTAGACGGCTATCTCTTGAAAAAAGCTGACGCAGCTCGCGCTTCAGGTCGTAATGAAGTGATCAAAATTTGGTCACGCCGTTCAACAATGTTGCCCCAATTTGTCGGTTTGACATTTGGTGTACACAACGGCCACAAATTTATCCCTGTCCTCGTGACAGAAGATATGGTTGGTCATAAGTTTGGTGAATTTGCGCCGACCAGAACATTCTTTGGCCACGCCGCAGATAAAACAGCGAAGAAAGGTAAGTAATCATGGCAAATACGAATAAAAAAGAAACAGCAAAAAGCTGCACGGCAACATGCCGCTCGATTCGCACAAGCCCGAGAAAACTTAACCTGGTTGCTCAAACCATTCGCGGTTTAAGTGCGGAAAAAGCAGTTGCTGAGCTTACTTTCTCAAAGAGAAGAATAGCTAAAGTTGCATTACAATTGCTTAAATCTGCAATTGCAAATGCTGAAAATAACCATAACCTCAACATTGACAAGCTGACGGTTTCTGAAGCTTATGTCGGT
>CADAAN010000018.1 GCA_902785935.1 uncultured Pseudomonadota bacterium | reverse complement strand
TGATTGGAAATCGCGTGACCGCTATGGCAGAATTTTAGGCACTGTCTATTCAAACGGGGTGAATATCAATCGATATATGCTTTTATCGGGCGGCTGTGTCCCCTATGTCGACAGGTATAAAAAATAAATAAAGATAAACTTCTTTATAAAAGTTTATCCTTTGACTTGCTCTGATGCCCATTTCTTTAAGGTGATTTTATCAGCTTTGCCTGTTGCAAAAACCGGAAATTCTTCCTTATAAAGCAGGACAGAGGGGACATAAAGCTCTGAAAGTCCGTTTTTGCCGACGTAATCGATAAAATCCTTGCGTGTCAAATCAGAATTGTTTGATACCAAAACAATCTGCTCGCCTTTTTTGGGGTGCGGCAAAGCCACTGCCACGCATTTAAATGCCTCACTCTTATCAATTTCTTTGGCATTGTTTTCAACCGCGGTTAAAGAAATCATTTCACCACCGATTTTTGCAAAGCGCTTGACACGATCAACAAGTTTGATAAAGCCCAAATCGTCAACTTCAACCACGTCACCCGTATGGTACCAACCATCTTTGACGGGCACCAAAACACCCGGATTTTCGGGCATAATATACCCTTTCATAATGTTCGGCCCTTTAACGACAAGCTCTTTTGCTTTTTCAATACCCTCAACATCGTCCAAGCGATATTCAATCCCCGGCACAAGTTTGCCCAACGTGCCGTATTTATTAAATAAAAGCGTATTAATGGTCAAAAGCGGCGAACATTCCGTTGTGCCGTAACCCTCTAAAAGCATAACACCCAAACGCTCTGCCATCAGATTGCGCGTGTCTTCTTTTACGCCTTCAGCCCCTGCAATGCAAAGCCTGATTTTCCTGAAATCATAGGGATGCGAAAGTCTTGCATAAACCTTATAAAACGTATCGGTTGCAATCATCATCGTGGCTTTGAGCTCATACAAAAGTTCCGTAATCGTACGATATTGCAAAGGAGATGGAAACAAAAAGAGCTTTGCACCGGTAAGTATCGGGAAAAGTGTCCCGATGGTCAGCCCGAAACTGTGAAACATCGGCAATGCATTAAACAATAAATCCTGCAAATTGAGTTGTGCCACACAACTTGTTTGCACAACGTTTGAATAAATGTTTGAATGCGACAAAACAACTGCTTTCGGCGCACCGTCCGAACCGGATGTAAACAAAATAACGGCCGCATCTTCAGGATCTTGTTCCACCGGGACGCGCTTTGTTTTATAAGCAAAATAGGCTTTGATTTTATCTTTTAATTTAACGGTTGCAACAATATCCTCCAAAAAGCGGATACAAATACCTTCTTTACAAAGCGCATCAATCGTTTCTTCAAGTTTGGCTTTTTGAATAAAGGCTTTTGAGGTGATGATGTTTTTGACCGTCGCCGTTTTGCACATGGATAAAATAAGTTTTGCCCCGAGCGAAAAATTGAGCATGACAGGCACGCGATTGTAGGCTGAAAGTGCAAAAAACGTTATAACATTTTCGATGCTGTTGGGCAAAATGACACCGACATTTTCTTTATCCTCAGTCATAAGCGCAAATTTTGCACCAAGCAAATGACTCTTGACGATAATATCCATATAGGTTTGCGGCGTACGTTTGATGTCTTCTAAAATGGCACGCCGTTCAAAAAGACTGACTTTACCGTATAATTTCGAGGTGCGCACAAGCTTTTTAAAAAGCGCAACATTGCCCTTAAAACGCACATCAAAACGAAGCTGATTAAGCATCATATAGGTTTGGTCTTTAAGATAATCACGATTTTTTTTCAATGCCTCATTGACAACAATTTTTTGAGGTTTGCTGACTTTGACCCTGATTTTCGGAAACGGGCGATGCGGCACGGTTCCCGATGTATCTGAAAATAAACTGAACTCAGCCCCGCTGATCCAAATCGGGATAAAAGGCGCATCCGTACGGTCGGCAATGATCACGGGGGCTTCATAAATTTTCATCATATCACCGTTATCTGTCATCATTCCTTCCGGAAACATCACAATCGAGCGATCATGGTTGACAAGCTGAATGACTTTTTTAATATTGGCAGGATCCATATAATTAAATTCCGTCTTGTGGGCATGACCTAAAAAGAATTTAATCCATTTATTTCGGTACAATTTCGGATGCAAAAGAAAAAACGGGCTGTTCGGCAAATATGCAAATAAAATAATCGGATCAAGCCATGAAGTGTGGTTTGAAATATAAATCGCCTTTGTCGGCAATTTATCCTGCTCCACATCAAATGAAACCTGAACTTTTAACAAACGCAAGCCGATGCGCAATAAAAAACGTATAAAATCCTGCATAAAACATTCTCCTTAAAATCCTTTATAAAAAAGTCTTTATCAAATAGCAATATTTTTATAAAGGTTGTTGAATAACGCTTTATGTCGTATTATTTCATCAAATAAACGCCTTAATTGAGGTTTGTGACCAATTTTGAAATGATATCATCAAACATTGCACTTGTCAAAACGCCCGTGTTGATGTTATAACGCGATGTGTGGTATGAGTCCAAAAGCCACAGCCCTTTTTCTTTTAAAAAGTATAATTGACCATGTTGAAACTTAAATGCCGACAATTTATACCCGAGCGCGCCTAAAACGGCATTATGTGCCACTTGGCCAAGTGCCAAGATGATTTTTAAGTTCGGCATATTGCTGATTTCATCAATCAAAAACGGGCGGCAATTTTTTATTTCATCTGTCGTGACTTTATTTTGAGGAGGCACACAACGTACGGCATTTGTCACACGTACATTTAAAAGTTCAAATCCGTCATCAGCTCTTTTTTGATAATTTCCTTTGGCTAGACCGGCTTTTTTTAAAGCAGGGTATAAAATATCACCCGCATAATCATTGGTAAACGGGCGATTGGTTTGATTGGCTCCGTTAAGACCGGGGGCCAAACCGACAACAAGCACCTCGGAATCAAGATGACCGAAAGAATCGACGGCTCCGTTGTGATAGGTCTTAAATTTTTGCTTATTTTGATTGCGAAACGAACATAGTCTTTCGCATTTGGTGCAATCGTAATCAGGTTTGACAAACATTAAGCAGGCTCCTAAAAATGTATAATTTGAAATTATCACATATTTTTTTTCATCGCACCATTTAAATTTGATTTTTGCAGAATATATCACTGGGTGAACTTTAGGATTAATTCATTTAAATCTATTTATAAATAGGAGAATAATAAATATGAGAAAAACTTTATTACTTGCCGGTGTGGCATCAATTTTATCATTTCAGGCCGAGGCCGGATATTGGTCAGAAGTCTATAATGAAATGAAACCCTATATCGGGCTTGATTACATTTACAGCAATGTCAAATTCGGCGGTCCTGCAACACATATGAAAGACAGCTATCATTCACCATCGATTAACATCGGTGCAAGAATGTACGGCTATTGGGGTATTGAGGCTTTTTATCAACAAGCTTTCAAAGAAAAAAGAAGTTTTGATGATGAAAGACACTCTACTGAATTTTTAGCCTATGGTGCTGATATGTACGGCTATATGCCCGTGGGGTGCAGCCAGTTTAATTTGCTCGGTTCGCTCGGACTTGCAAACTATCGTTTTGATTTCAGATATCCGGACATTGCCTCAAAATCACAAAACAGAATCGGATATCGCGCAGGCCTTGGTATGCAATATGACTTCAACGAGCATTTTGCATTTCGTATGATGGGAAGATATACCTATCTCGGCATGAATCGTGTCAATAACTTAAAAGAAGTCACTGCCGGTTTAAGATATATGTTCTAAGCGTTTTTGGACTTTTCCGTAAAAACAGCTTTGAGATTTTTCCCCAAAGCTGTTTTTTTGTGCCATAAATACCATCAAATACAAAATTTGATGACAAACACCATGGAAGATTTTTACTTTTGCTTTAATTTATTTTCGGCGGCCGACAGAGCTTCCGGTGTGCCGACATGATAAAAAGTGCTTTGATTACAAACAAAACCGAGACGACCGTTTTTTTCGGCCTCATCAAAAAGTTGAACCGATGAAAATTTATCTTCTTTAATCTTGTTAAAAACGCTTTTTTTGATGATATAAATGCCGGCAAACATATAATCAAAGCCGCTTTCTTTGTTTTTATTACGCTCTGCAAAACCGTTATTCAGACGATAATCGCCAATGCCTTTATCACCGCAAATATGAGCCATATCCTGCAATAAAAGCATAATATCAAACTTATTTTCGTCCCAAGCATCAAGCATCAGCCACATCGCCGGTTTAAGACTTTCTTCTTCAAAAAACACATCGCTGTTACACACGAAAAAAGCATCGTTTTTGAAAAATGGCAGGGCATTTTTAATGCCGCCGCCCGTTTCTAAGGCCTCTTTTTCGATTGAAAAACGTACATTCAAATCAGGATATGTTTTTTTTATATGATTTTTAATCAAATCACCGTGATAACAAAGGTTGACGACAATATCTTTGATGCCGACATTCAAAACACGCTCAAAATTATAATCAATCAACGCCTTGTCCGACACTTTGATTAAGGGCTTAGGCAGATTGTCCGTCAGCTCGCGCATCCTCACCCCGCGTCCGGCGGCTAAAATCATGGCTTCCGTAACAGGCTTTTTTTGCGGAATTTTTCTCAAATTCGGTTCTAAAATATGGTCAAGCCAGTCTTTAAGAGGGCTAAATTTTTCATAATTTAATGTTTTTTCAAGCATATCCCACAAATGCGGCACAAATTTCAAATATTGCGGTTTGCCGTTGACATAGGCCAAAATCGTAAATCTTCCGAGTACCCGCATGTGCCGAAAAAGCGATAAAAAAGCATACGAATCGTCAAAATCTTTTCTTTTGATGCCCTTTAAGGCATTAAAAAATTTTTGTTTCATTTGTAACTGGACATCAAAACTGACCTCACGACGTGCGTCTTCAAGCAAACTCATCAAATCATAAGTCAAAGGTCCCCACATGGCATCTTGAAAATCAATCAAAGCGCATTCTTCGTCACCTTTTGGCAACATAATGTTGTCAACATGATAATCCCACAAAACCATTTTGTTTGGTACCTTAAAAGCCATATCCGCCAAGTCCGACACTAAAACAACAAATTCTTGCCTTTCATCAATGCTTAAAGGCCGACCTTTGACCATCGGGATATACCAATCGGCAAAAAAACAAATATCATTGATTAAACGCGATTTATCTAAATCTTTTATAAAATCCGGCCTATCGTTAATGGCACAAACTTTGATTAAAGCGTCGGTTGCAAGGTTGTATAAAAAAGCTTCATCTTTGCCGTTTTCAAGAAGTCGGGTAAAGGTATCATCACCTAAATCTTCTAAAAGCAAAAAGCCTTTGCTTAAATCAGAGGCATAAACTTTTGGCACTTTTACCCCATATTTTAAGAAAAAATCAGACAGGCGCTCAAATTCCGAAAGTTTGTTTTTTTTCAAAACGTCATCTGCCAAAACAAGCGTTTTTCGGCTGTCACAAAATATTCTGAAATATTTTCGGCTGGAAGCGTCAACCTTGAGTGGAACAATTTTTTGATATTTAATGGCATTTGCTTGCAAAAAAACCAGTCTTTCATCATTTCTTAAATCTTTTGACATAGAGTGCCTCTTATATAATGTAATATTTTGCATATCATAAAACAGATATTTTAATGAAGGTTTAATAGGGCTGACAAAAGATGATAAAATACGCGCTTTTTGATTGGGACGGAACGCTTGCCGACACATATGGCGTATTGATTAAAGCCTATGAATTGACTTTTGAAAAGTTGGGCTTAAAAAAAATTCAGACCGATGAAATAAAACAAATTACGGCAACCGTGCAAAACAGAGATATTCTCTCATATCTCTACGGCAATCAGGCTCCAAAGGCAAAAGAAATTTTTTATAACTATATTGATACATATCATTTAGATGGATTAAAGCCGATTGACGATGCACAAAAATTGTTGGATTTTTGTGTGCAAAATGGCATTGAAGCGCGTTTAATTACCAATAAATCGGAAAAATATATCTATGAAGAGCTGGCTTTTCTGGGATTTCAAAAATATTTTACAAAAGTTGTTTTTGCCGGCAAATATGCAAAAGATAAGCCTCATCCGATAGCTTGTCGTGCTCTTTTTGATAAAAAAATGCCAAATGGTGATGAAATAATTGTTATCGGAGACGGCGGTTCGGATGTCAGGGTTGCAGAGTTTTTTAATGCAAAATCCATCATTTTGGGTACAAAAGCCAAAGGCGACTATTGCATTCAATCATTGTCGCAAGCCATCGATATCATCAAAGGATTATAAAAAATGAGTCAAAACAATTTTCAAAAAAATAAAAGTACACAAGTTGTTTTATACGGGCGTCATGCTGTTTTTCAGGCTTTAAAAAACCCAAAGCGTGAAGTGATTAAGTTGATGATTTTGCCTGAAAATGAAAAGCAAATTAAAGAAAATTTCAAAAACATCATTTATCAGGTTGTACAAAAAAAAGAACTTGAAAAAATTTTGCCTCCGCAGGCCGTGCATCAAGGTTTTGCCCTTGTGACAAAACCGTTAGCGCCCGTGTTTTTGGAAGATATTTTGCAAAAAAGCCAAAATCTTAAAAGTTGCCATATTTTGATTTTGGATCAGGTAACCGATCCTCAAAATGTCGGCGCTATTGTTCGCTCGGCGGCGGCTTTTGATACACTTGCGGTGATTGTGCAGGATAAAAATACGCCGCTTGAAAGCGGGGCGATGGCCAAAGCGGCCGTCGGCACAATGGAGCTGGTGCCTTTGGTGCGTGTCACAAATCTTTCACGTGCGATTGAAAGCTTAAAAAAAGCAGGCTTTTGGATTGTCGGCATGGATGGATATGCGCATCAAAAAATCGATGAAATCGATAAAAATACCAAGTTAGCAGTCGTGATGGGATCAGAGGGCTCAGGGATGCGTCGCTTGACGCAAGAAGCGTGCGACATAACTGTGCGTCTTGATATCAATCCCGAAGTTGAAAGCCTAAATGTTAGTGCTGCAGCCGCGATTGTTCTCTACGAGCTCAATAAAAAATAAGCTTTAATCTTGGTAAAATATAACCATACCTGAAAGTGTATCAAAAAAAGGAAGGTTTTTTGTTTACGCTTTTCTTTTTTTGAAAACCAAATTTTTAACACTTTTTAGGAGAAAAAATATGACTGCTTATAAGCAAAATGAAGAAACAATCAAGGCCATCACAGACAATGTTAATTGTATGGCTGTGGCAAAACTTCCCATCAGAGAAATGGTCACAAAGTGTGTTGCCGGTGAAAAATATCTTTGCACGGACACAGGGGTTGAATCTGTGGCTAAAGAAGGCGAAGCTTTGATTACCAGAGTATATGAAGACGGGACCAAAGATACCTATAAAAACAACAAAGGTCCTAAATATGAATTTGAAGGTGGTAAAACTTGGGATGGTTTACAACCTGGTGAATCCGCTTTCGGCAAGTTGAAAGACGGACCGGAATACGATAGATTTGCCATGCTTGCAAAACCGGAAGATACGGTTGATGCCGTTTGGAATGAAACACAAAAAGTAACACGTCCGAACTCTTATGTCACAGTTATCTATAATAACAAAGAATTTAATCTTGAAGGCGATAAAAAATGGGGTAGCAAGCAAATTGTTTTGAACAACAATGCCGGTGATATACACCCGATTGATGTTCAAAGAAAAGATAAAGACGGACACCCTGTTGTGGTTGGAGAACTTCCTTTAACGGCCAGCCCCAAAGCAAGAGAAGACGAGTTTAGAGCCTATATCGAGGAACACTATCACGGACAAACACCGAAACATTTATTGCCGGTGATAAGAAATATTAATGCCGAAAAAATGCCTCTATGACAAGGGGCAACACCAATACAGGCAGAGAGTAAAATCAAAACTTAATACGGGCGGGGAAAATCCTCCCCGCCCAAGATAAACTGAAAGGAAAACATTACAAAAAAAGAATATAGAAAAAAACATCAAATACATTCTCCGGCTAAATTAAAAAAAATTTTTACATTTCTTAAAAAACTCTTGACAAAAAATTAGGGGGGGGGTAAACTGGAAGTATAAGAAGCGATTCTTGTTTTGGATAAATATTTTACGAAAGGACAAAATGATGGATAAATATGATAGAGCATTTAATGCCGATTGGGATGAATATAAGCAATTGCGCACATTTATTGGAGATCGGTATAATGGGTTTATTGATTTATTAAAAGAAAAATATCACATAGAAATTCCTGAGAACCTTCAAGGAGATTATCCGCAACCGAGCGATTTAGGTCTTTTTATCGCTGATAAATACGGGCTTTCAAAAGATAAAGATGAAGATTATAACAGGCTTTATGGGATGCGCTTTCTGGCAAAAATCGGAAAAGATTTGAAAGAAGATAATTTCTTTGAGGGTTTAGAAGATAAGCTTGAGATTGTTAAAGAAAATCTTCCCGAAATTATGAAGTATTTGCAAAAAGAGTTTTCGGCATATAGATTTCTTCGTTTATATACTGACACGCAAGATTTTAACGATAGGCGTATAGCTGCGCTTTCGATTGACGTTGCAGAATCTGTTTGCGCTCAAGAAAACAGTAAAACAAGTAAATCAGAAAAAATCAGCAAAGGTATCGATTATTTAGCAAAAATTGGTGAAACCGCATTTTGGACACAAGAAAAATATGCCAACAACTTCCTTGCGATTTTAAAGTATCTTGAAAAGACTGATGGTCTTGATGTGTCTGAAGTCAGAGATATGTATTCAAAAGAGGTTGAAAGAAGAAAAAAGGATATTGAAACAAGAGGAAAGGATTCATTTTATGCAAGATTAGAGCCTTGGAAGATAAAAGAGCCCGATCCCTCGGTTGAAACAAAGCTGCACAAAATCGTTGAAGAAAAATTTGCCAATTTAGATGAAGGAGAATTTGCTAATTCAAAAGAGAATATATATCACCAAACAATAAAATACTACAGAGTAACGGCTTTAAAGGCTGTGCTGGATCAGCAAAATCAAATGACACAGGCGCGTTCCGGTTATACTAAATAAAAGTTTTTAGCGCAAATTAAAAACAAAGGAGTCGTTAATATGTCATATCAACCAACCGTGTATGAAAAGATTGTTTGCGATTTTTTAGATGGTAAAGAGCTCAGGTTTGAGAATTATCAAAAAGATCTTTCCACGCGCGGTTGGGCGGATAAACGTTATTTTAACGCTTATGTTCAAGATATGAAATATATCAAATCTTTGATGGATTCACCGGATTTTAATTTACGCAAGGCTGCTGACATCGTTAAAAAGAATCACCCTTCAAAAAATGAAGACGTATTGCGATTTTCTTTAACCGATAAAGAAAAAGAAATTGTTCTTAAAGCCGAAGAGTTGGGTTCAGTCAAAGATGGCGAGGTGATTGAATATGACGGCTATAATAAAAAAATTGTTTGTGCTGATTATAAAAAATTACCTGAAAATGCAGATGCTTTTGTTATTTTTTCAGGCCACCCCGGAGCGGCTGAACCGGCTATTGAAGCTTGGTTGACAGATTTGAAAAATACAGGAAAGCCGAAAAAACTTGTTTTTTTAGGTTTGTATGACAATCAGGGAAATACCGATTTCAGCCAAAAAGGCTTGGAATACAATACCGGTAGCGAAGTTGAAATGTATGTGCGTTATTGCCGTTCGCTTGGTATTTCGGAAGAAATTTTACAAGAATGTTTGGTCACCCCAAATGACACTTCAACCGAAGATAATACTCAGCTTTTAGCTGAAATCAGAAACAAGTATTTTGATAAAAATAAAGATGTTTCATTTGTTATGTTCGGATATCCGGCTTATCAAAAAAGGATAGCTTCCGAATTTTCGTTTGCCTTTAATCAGATGGAAAAAGAGGGAAAAGTTTCTTCAATAAATTTTGTGATGCCGGCTGTGCCGATAAGCAAAGACGAACACGATAGATTCTTGTCGTATGACAATTTAGACGGCATCGCGCAAGATATTATCATCGGTAATTGTGTGGCACATCCGTATCGCATTAAAGCGGGCGGACGCTTTGATTCAAAACTTGGGGATTATCCCGAAGAATTTAAGCCCTTACTTCCCATCTCTTTGGTTTATTCGTATCCGAATGTTGCTAATGAACTTGCCGGAACAGATATAAAAGTCGGTACAATGCTAAAATTGCTTCGAGCGGTTCAACATGATGTTTATCAATTTGAAAATGCGCGTCAGGTTGATTTTACGATTAAACGTAATTTGGCTAATGTTGCAAAAAGACTAGCCCTGGAAGGTTTAACGTCGGCTGAAAACATTTATCATGGCAATGGCTTAAAAGCAAAAGAAGCTGTTGATCGTATCAAAAAACATCAACAATCAACAAACGAAGACATTAACGCAACAGAATCGGCAAAAATTCTTTTGGGATCTGAAACAGTAAATCCAAAAAAACTTAAAGGTGCTGCCGATTATCTAAAAAATTACTGGCAAAGGCAATTAGCCGAAAGAAAACGTGAAAAATAATACATTTTAATGAAAGGACAAAACATTACAAAAAAAGAATATAGAAAAAAACATCAAATACATTCTCCGGCTAAATTAAAAAAAATTTTTACTTCCGTATAATACTTTTCTTCTATATTTCGGCGCAAATACGATATGGTATTTACAATTCCAGCTCGTATGTGTTATATTTTTACGTCATTTTTAATGATTAAATTCCTTATGTTTCTTGTTGCGTCTGCCAGACACTTCATCCTATCATAAGGAATTTATTTTTCCACCCCTCGCTATAAGCTCTTTCGAACCACCAGCCTTGCCGGTGCTTTTCACAATACAAAAAACACGGACTGAAAATATCCGTGTTTTTTTCAAAAAGAAAGGCATTAATCCTTAATCCAAATTCTGCCGTTTTCGATTTTAGCATAACCGCCCAAAGGAATCGTTGCAATCGGCGTGGTATGCCCCATATCGATATTGGCGATAATCGGCATATCATAAAGCTCTTTTTTGTTTAAGATAAACTCTAAATTTTCTCTTGAAATATGCGAAGCTTTTTGAAAACGTCCGATGATAAGTCCTTTGACGTTTTTAAAATCTTCCTGATTGATAAGAGCAACCAAATTGCGCTCAAAATTGAGCAAATCAGATGCTTCATCATCTTCGATAAATAAAATCGTGTCTTTTTTGAACGCCGGACGATAGGGGGTGCCTAAATTTAATACAAAAGTGCATAAATTACCGCCGACAATCGTGCCTGAAGCATTGCCGCCCCTTATCTGCCAAAAACCGTCATTTTTGATAAAATTTCGATTTTCCTGATCAATGTACCAAGGATCATCACTCCATTCTTGAGAAGGCAAAAGCTCAAGCTCGCCGCCTTCAAACAGCCTCTGAACGGCTGAGTTCAGTGTGTACTCAAACCCTTTTTTCATTCCAAACGAGCTGTAATGAGGGCCGTAATAAGTCACCAAATCCGCTTTAGCATTCAAAGCCGCATGCAATGCCGTGATATCCGAAAAGCCCATAAAAATCTTCGGGTTGTTTTGAATCAAATCGTAATCCAAGTATTTGATAAGCTGATTTGAGTTAAAGCCGCCGATAACGGTCAAAACAGCTTTAACGGATTTATCAGAAAAAGCCTGATGGATATCTTGAACGCGTTTTTCAACGGTGCTTGAGCCCGTCATATCAAAATTTTCATCAATTGTATTTGAAGCAAAAACAACATTTAAACCTAAATTTTGCAAGCGCTCTTTTGCTATGCTTCGACAGTCGGCGCCAAGTAGCTTTAAGCCGCGAGAAGGGGCAACAATCATAACTTTGTCGCCTTTTTTGAGTCTATCGGGGGTTATTGACATTCGTTTTCTCCTTGTTGAAAAATGTGTAAAATTGTAACCGGTTTCATATCGGTCGCCCTAAAAACGCTGTTGCGAATACGACCTCTGATTAAGTCTTTAAGCTCATCTGTCAGGCCTTTTTTCATCAGCTCTCGCTCAAGCGCCGGCACGACGGATTCTTTGATGTTTTGCGCAAGTTTTTCCCAATCTTCCTGCTCTAAAATATCAAGTGAGGTCAGCTTGATATCAATGATTTTGTTGTCCTTTGAAATGTATGCCGAAATAAACAAACTGCCGTTAAAGGCGATTTTTTTGCGATTTTTAATCAAGTCCGAATCGAGCGAAACGGTACGCCCGTGGTCAACAGCCATGACGTCGGTATAAACTTCTTCAATTTTTTCGATATGTCCGTCTTTAAGGCAGAAAAGATCGCCGTTTTTGGCCGATGCAACTTCTTGAATGCCGCATTCAAGTGCAAAACGCTTATGCTCACGGATAAAACGCCTGTCGCCATGCACGGGAAAAACAATTTTCGGACGGATAAGCTCATACATCTCGCGGATTTCTTCTTTTGATCCATGCCCCGAGGCATGAATAACTTCCGTTTCTGTTGTTAAGATATGGGCGCCTTCAGCCTCTATTTTTTCTTGCATGCGCTCAATTTTTTCTTCATTGCCGGGGATATTTTTAGCCGAAAAAACAACGGTATAATCTTTATCCAATTTAACATAACGGCTTTCACCGTTGGCAATCACTGTCATTGCACTGCGATAATTGGCCTGTGAGCCCGTGCAGATATAAAGCGCTTTATCTGAGGTCAGACCGGGTACTTCGTTGGGGCTGTATACTTTCGGCAAATCAGCAAAATAGCCGCAATCTTTGGCAATTTCGACATTCGTTTCAAGGCTTCGTCCTATCAAAACAGGTGTACGCCCGGCCGCTTCAGCTGCCAAAACGAGGCTTTCAATACGCATTAAATTAGAGGCAAAGCACGTCACCGCTACACCGCCTTCAAGCGTCGGTATCAGCTCTAAAAGATTTTGGCGGATGTCGTATTCGCTCGGCTGTTTTTTATCAACAAAAATGTTGGTCGAATCGCATACAAACATGTCAACGCCCTCATCACCGGCTTTTTTTAATGATGCATAATCGGTTTGAAGCATTCCTTTTAATCGGTCATCATCAAATCGCCAATCGGTGGCATGAAAAACCGTGCCTTTATCGGTTTTAATCAAAAGGCCGCACGTTTCCGGCACCGAATGCGTGAGTGATATAAATTTGACCTCAAATTCGGTCGTCTTGATTGTATCCGAAGGGTGAACCACTTCAAGCTCAACAGCATCTGTCAAATGATATTCTTTCAGGCGTTCTTTAATCAAGCCGCACGCAAACGGTGTGGCATAAACCTTGCACCCTAAATCAGGCCAAATATGTGCCACGGCGCCAAAATGGTCTTCATGCGCATGGGTGATAAAAAGCCCTTCAATATCATCCTTAAAATCTTTCAAAAATTCAGCCGAAGCATAGCACATATCCATCGACGGATATTCATCGGGCAAAAAACCGTATCCCGCATCAACCACAATCCACTTGCCGTGCACGCAATAGGCATACATATTCATCCCGATTTTATCGGAACCGCCGAGTGGCACAAAATAAAGTCCGTTTTGATAATTTTTACTCATTATATATCCTGTTTACAAACCAAAAATATCACCCGCTATTATTTTTTGCATGCCCTGTGGTGTTTTAACAAGAAGACATCCGTTTTCATCAAGGTCGTGCAAAATGCCTGATATTTCTTTGCCGTTTTGTTTTATGACAACCTTTTTACCACGATTATAGGCCTTGTCAAGCCACATCTTGCGTATGTTATCAAAACCTTGCGCCTCATAAAGTTTTTTAAGCGTATCGAAATTTTGCACAAGTTTTTGCAATACCGTTATTCTGTCCGTTTTTACATCAAATTCTGACAATGCCGTAACGGGATAAAGCGGATTTTCGATGTTTGGGGCTTTTCGGACATTGATTCCGATACCCATCACCCAAAAATCATCAACGTTTTTTTCAAACAAAATACCCGATATTTTTTTGCCGTTTGCTAAAACATCATTGGGCCATTTGATTTCAAAATGCCCAAACTTTGCGAAAAATTCAAGCGTCTCGGCAACCGCAACAGCACTTAAAATGACCATATGTCCCAAATTTTTAAGTTCTATTTGATAAGCAAATGAAACATATAAATTGCCCGCTTGAGATTGCCAAATGCGCCCCAAACGGCCGCGCCCGTTTGTTTGAACGGCGCTTGAAACGATACATGGTGCTTTTACTTTTTTTAATAAATCTAAGACCGCATCATTTGTGCTTGTGGTTTGAGATAAATCACAAAAATACCAATCATTGATTTTTTCCATCACAATCCCTTTGCTTAAAAATCGGCCTGAAAGATTAAAATTTGCGGGCACCATATCAACATCAAACACAATCCGAAAATGACACCGGCAAGGATATGAAACAAAGTGTCTGTCCTGTCAAAATGATTTTCTTTTTGCTTAAAATAAAGGGCTTGTAAAATTTTTAAGAAAACCGGCATCAGACTTAAAAATCCAATTAATACCAAATATAAAGTCGTTAAATTTGTATGAAAGCTTTTGAGCATCACAAATTGCGCCGTAAAGCCGATGAAAGGCGGTAAGCCCATAAAGCAAAGTGCAAAAAACATCATTGCTGCACCGATATACGGACGTGCCCAACCTAAACCCGAAATTTGTCCGATGTTATTTAGATAAATTCCGTTTGACTTGAATGTATACAAGCAAATCATAACACCGCTCATTAAAAGCAAATAAAGCTTAATACCTGCAAAGCAAATCGGTAAAACATTCTGAGCACTATATGAAATCATCAAAAAGATAATACCGGTATAAAAAACACCGATAAATGCAAAAATCTTACTGATTAAGTGTTCAGCATTCGCTCCGATAATACCCGTTAAAATCGAAATTATACCGAAAATATAAAAGATATCGGACATTTTTTGTAAATCGAAGGCAAAAATACCATTGTACAGTTCAAAAGTCACACACCATGCGTCAACTACCGGAACAAGTGTAAAATAAGTCACACTAGGCAACAAAAGTTTTGAAAGTGTGCTTGTTTTATAAAAATGCAATGGCGCCACGCCCAACAACCAAAAACAGGGCAAAATTAAACCGGTTAAAGCGATATTTTTAAGCTCATTATTCATAAGGGTCAAAGCGTCTGACACATCATGATAAGCAAGATTTTCAGCTCCAATGATGAAAAGAGTCGCTAAAAACAAAAATATCAACATCAAAGAAATGAAAATATAATTTCTTCCTGAATGATACAAATCTTCATTAAGTTTGTTTAAGTGAAAAATACCATATTGAATAAAACAAATACCGCAAAACGCAACAAACAAAATACCAAGATGAGCTGCGTGAGCCATCATATTTAAAGCGCCGACCGCCGCCAAAATAAGCACACAAAAAAGATTTGTGTTCAAGTCATCTTGCAATGATCGCTTAGAGGATAACCTTAAGACAAACATGGCCATAAGTGTTGTTAAAGCACATGACATCACAATATTCGGCGATGTTTGAAAAAAAGTCGGCCATGCATTTTTGTTATAAAATAAAATTTCAAAAAGAAAACTCAATATCAATGAAGTTTGCGCAATTTTATAACTGGTCTTTGGTCTTGGCAAAAGAAACAGGCTGTGAGCTGAAAGCAGTAAAATACCAAAAAATAAAATACTTTGATTGAATGTATAAAGTATATTCGTCAGCATCGTTAAAATTCCCTAAAAAACAAACCAAAGCGGTTTTAAGAAAGACAAAAACAGTACAATCATCATCAAAATCAGCACTATAAATGTCAGCCGGTCAATATCTTTAATTTTAAGCAAAGCATCCGTAGAACAGTTTTTATTGCGCATTGTATACAGATTTTCTATCATAGATACCGCCGCAATTGTTAATGCAATCACCACAAGTGTGCCTATATAAAGGCTGAAATTAAAGATTGTTGAAGCAATGATAAAATTATTCCAAAACAAGGCTGAAATCGGTAATCCAACGCCTGCAAATACAAATAAGGCATATGATAGTGCCGTCCGAGGCATCATACACAGCATGCCTTTAATGTTGATATTATGCATTGCTGCTTGGCGCGACATATGTGCTTGCAGAACAACAAGCCCTGAGCTGATAATCATAAAAGCATACATTGAATATGCAATATTTGTTACGATTTTATCTGTCGGTAAAAATACACCGAGTAAATAAAGCAAATCATATACAAATATATAATGATAGAGTTTATAGCCGGCATTGGTATGCGCATACCCCCCAAAAGATGCAAAAATCATCGTCAGTACACACAAATATTGAAAAACAGGTGATAAAATCTCTATTTCAATCGGAATATCAAGCGGCCAAAATCGCATGAAGGCATAAATACCACTTAAAGGAAGCATATGTAAAACAATAAATACAAGAGGGTCTTTTAAAGTGTTTGAAAGGCTGATGATGGCGTGGTGAAACGGCCAAATCGGCATTCTTAAAATCAGTGCCACAAAAAGCCCGCCCCATACCGCTATGGATTTTTTGTACGAAAAGTTCAAATTTGAAAGATCAGAAATTAAAATATTTTTATCGTTTAAACTCCAAATCAACACAAGAGATGCTAAAAATAAAATCGTGCTCAAAAGATAATGCATCATTAGGCGTTCAAGCATATTTTGCTGATTTTGAGAAATACTCAATCCAATCATCATATAAAGTGGCCAAAGCATTGCGGCAAAAAAGATATAAAATGAAAAAATATCTCGCGCCAAAAAATATCCATTTAAAAAACTCATTTCAATCAGTGCGTAAAATAAAATATTTTTTTTATGAAAAATTTCTTTTTTAGCACCTAAAATACCAAGCAAAATTGCAATTTGCGTTCCAAACATTAAGATCAGTGAAAGACTATCGGCACAAAGCGATATTTCTATACCGCTTAAAGGAATTATTTCCAAGACAAATGTCGAAAGTGCATTGGTAGATGTATGTACCTTTTTGAAAATTTCTAAAATGACAGCAATATTAATAACAACAGTCAAAACAGATACATTAAATGTATTTTTGGGTAAAAAATCATCGTTTTTGACGCTTAAAATAAAAAGACTGCCGATAAAAGGCAACACAATCACAAGAGGCAGTAAAATTACATCTGAAAGCACCATATTTTTACCTCTCAAATAAATAAAAAACAAGCATCGCAACCAAAATAACGCATATTACCTGATAACGTAATCCCAGTCGACGTATGCGGCGATAAAAACCGATTAATATGTTATTTAATAGGGCGATAATCGGCAAAAATGTTCGCTCTAAAAAAATAAAATCAATGATAATATTAAATAATAAACCTGCATGGTGCAATGGTTCTAAAACTATTTTTTGATAAAAAAGGTGGAATACATCAATATTCTGAATTTCTTGAATACGTCCTTGGCGTAAACTTATAAAAGACAGGGGCGTCAGGTAAAACAAAATAATAACAAAAGCCAAAACAAAGCATACCGGCCACAATATTTCAATATTTTTTGAACTTAAATAAAAAGCAAAAAGAGATGTCAAAAGCATTAAAACAGTTGTTGTATCCGTGCGTTTGAGTTCAATCTTTTGTGTTGCTTTGCGCCAAATTTGTGCCGCCGTCACGGCAAATGAAAAAAGGAAAACACTCAAAAACGCATATATAAAATATGTGCTTTTTTGTGTTTTTAAGGCAAAAATCTGCGTTGTTATGGCGCATATTACACTTAAAAATCCGAATAATACCATCATGATTGAAAGTTTATTTTTTCCGTGTTCACGGTCAATTTCATAATGCAGATAATAAAAGCAAAGATTGAACAAATAAAAGAGTATCAAAAGGTATGAAAAATTTCTTGTCCATACAAAATCATTAAGCGCCGTTAACTCAGCAATAAAAGCAAGATTGAGCATATTAAAATAAACAAATTTTTCTTTAATTTCATATTTTAAAATTGCGCCCGACGCGCCCCAAACAACAGTCAGCGCAACCATCGTGTTGAGCAGGGGCAAAAATGAGGGAGATACAACAAGCATCGGATATAATTTTGTCAGTAAAACAAGCGCCGTCATCGGAGTCGAAAGATATGGCAAAAAATAAAGATTATGAAATTTTGCACTTTTAAGATCAAGCCAATATCCCTGAAATAAGAAAAAACTGAACTTAATCGATAAGCTCATCATAATAACAAATACGATAAAATCACGGTGATGCCCTGTTTCGTAATAATTTGAAATGTTGCTGACGTCCAGATTTGCAAGCTTTGATTGCACCATGGCAAAAACCAAAAAAAGCCCCATATCCGCCACGAAATTGTATAAGCTGTAACGCCTTCCGGCATTTGCATCTTTAATCAAAAGCTGGCTCAAAATATCAATAATAAATACAATCGCAATCAATTCTATCAGATTATTGCTGCTGATAAGCATGATAAATGCCGTTAAATTAAAAATAAACAGGCTCGATTCGTATTTTTTTGAATTTTCGTACTTAAAAACCAGATTGCCGAGCATCGAAATCAATGTTGATACAAAAAATGGAAAAATCATGACATAATTTTGCGGAGTCGAAATAATGTCTATTTTGATGTTTGAACTGTGCGAATCGTCCAAAATAAAGGTTTTTGTGATTTCAAAACCTGTTTTTTGATCCATTAAAAAAAGATAAAAAATGATAAAAACAAAAGCGGTCATAAAAAACGAAAGCAAAAAATCATATCGCTTTTGTGTTTTAATGAGCGAAAAAAGTCCGATAATCAAAAGATATAAAACAGTTTCGGCAAGCATATCTCTTCTCATTAAAAATCAAGGGCACAAAGGCCCTTGAAAATATTTTTTATATTGATTAATCCATCAAGGCCTTAACATCTTTAACGATTCGCACAGGTACCTTGTATTCTCTGATGACTTCATCTTCACTAATTTCAACAATCTGAAGCTGCGTCACCGACTTTAAGGGCAGGCGCGCACCTTCTGCGATATCATCGAAATAGACAGTACTTTCATGACTGCGATAAAGCAAAGCATACTGCGATCCGTCATAAACAAAAAGCGGATTTTCGGCACCGCCGTGACGCTGTTGAATGATAATCAAGATATCCCCTTTGTCATTTTGCAGGATATCATATCTGCTTTTTGTATTGTCCTGAGCCGTATTTTCAGCCATTTTCAACCTCAATAGTGTTTATTTACATGTTTTATTGTGGGGAGAATAACACATAATTATAAAGAAATAAACATTATTTTTATTTTTTTTAACTTTTTTTATTTTTTTTTATTTTTTTT
>CADAAN010000017.1 GCA_902785935.1 uncultured Pseudomonadota bacterium | reverse complement strand
AGATTATTTCTCTTGCCTGCGTACCAAAATACCTTTCATATACGGAGTTCTGTTGTGTGTTTCATAAACAATTCTTTTTTCGTCTTCCGTACAACCAATCAATATCTTGATTTCTGAATCTTTTTTCAGCAAATCTACAATACACATAACGGCATCAATTTGCTTTCCGCAGCTTCCTAACCACACGTCTATGCCCGCACCATCCATTGAAGATGTATCTTTTAAATAGCCATAATCTACTTTGTAAACAAAATCGGGAAATTTCGGATGTACGGTTCCCTTTGGACGGTCAATAATCACTTCTGATTTACTTACCAATTCATCTAATGCTTTCCAAAATTCCTTATTATATTCATTCATTTTTATATCTCCTTACTCTACAGACATTTTGCTGATAAATATATGTGTAGCAGATTTCTGCTCGCAAAAGTTTCAATATAAATTTCATCAAAAAGTGCTATTGGGTAACCGATAGCATTTTTTGTTATTTAAACGTAACCGTTACTTTGCCGTTACCTAAAATTTGTGCCAAGTCTTCGGGATTGCTGATATGCCCGATTTTGGTATAAGAATACGGATTATCAAAACTCTTATAAAACACCACCAGACAATCATCCCCAAAAAGCATAATATCGCCGTTGCTTATCTTTCCAGCAGGTTTGGCATTGGTCGGAAGAGACCGGTCAAGATAGTAATACTTTTCATTGCCATGCAGCTCCGACATATCTATTGTCAGCGGCAGCATTTTCTTTAAAGCATCAGTGGTTTGATTTTCCGCCAATTCCACGGCATAAACTTTGTCTTTGATAACAATTTCCATCGTATTTAATTCCTCTGCTTTCGGAGCACTCACAAGCGCCAGCAATGCCACCGACACCGCCCCGATTTTTGTCATGTAGTTTTGTTTTTTCATGTTTAATCTCTTCATTTCTTGTATTTAATCACGGAAATTCTTAAATTTGATTAAAAAAATTTATGTCCCTTAAATTTATACGAGTCATTTGTCGTCAATATTATTTTCTCATTAATGGCGGATTTTATTTTTGCGTAAATTGAAAGAGACCTCATCAGCCAAAGGACAAAGTGTTCACTTGCCTCCAAAAAGGAGCAAGGTGCTAAGCTCGGAAGACCAATCGGAGCTGAATCCAAGAAATTAAAACTCACCAAGAACCTCAAACGCATTCAAGACCTGCTTGCCAAAGGGGTTTCCAAGAACCAAATATCAAAAATTATGAATGTCCAATATATGACACTTTCAAGGTTCATCAAGCGATATGGATTATAGAGAATTGCTTATTTCTCTATGTTTTTGAGCTATTAATTGCCATTCTGTGCAAAAATTTTGCAAAGAATGCAAGTTATTGGGTGAAAATGGGGAAACTATTTTTTCCTAATATGGTTATTTGAATAAAGCGATTAAGGCAATTAGCGTAGAAACAATAGCAATCCAGTTTGAGACGCTTGATTTCTTATTTGCTTGCTTACTGATTATATTGCTGTCCTCTGCTAATTTCATACTTTTTTCTGCAAGTTCCAAGCTCTTTTGCTGAAGTTTCATGGCTTCTTGATGCCTTTGTGCTTCAAGCTGTATTTTAGCTTGCTTCTCTCTAAATTCTTTAGCTTCTTCAGCTTCAATAGCATCAAAAATTTTTGCTGCTTGACTGGCAGATGTTATACTTGTTGGATTTATACCATGTTTTGCTAATTTGAGCATGTCCATATCTGTATCCCTTTCCCACTGTTTTCAGTGAATTTATTTATAGGTTAATTTACTTCCGCTTACTTTCCAGTATTTTTCAGCATAGTGAGCATAAATTCTTGCAATTTCTTTTTGCCCGCGGGGGTTCGGGTTTGCAACGCGGTTTAAATCTGATGGCAGGGACAGTCCGAATGTAACCACGGCATTGGGCATACTCCAAAATCTCTTTGATAGCGGTCTTTTCCATCCTTAATGACAGAGCTGACGGAACCATAGCAGCATTTCGGTTATATTTTTCTGGATTATTCTTGTAGTAATTCTTACGCCAGACCCAATAATCATCAATGACGCTTTCTGTAATCTCTTCAATGTTATAATCACCAAAATAAGGAAAAAAGTAGAGTCTGGCACGGCTGGTATAAAAATCCTTGCGATATTCGGACTTTTCTGCTCGGCTGAACCATTCATTGTATATTTGCCGGAATGTCTTGGTCTTTAAGGGTAGGTTATTTATTTTCTTGAAACGCATATTATCATAAGTATCTTCGGCGAATTTTAAGGCTTTGCCGAGATTTGGCGTTTGGCAAGACAAGATGATATAACCTTTTATCCCTTCAACACGTAAACGGCATTGAAAGTTTTTGGAGTTTGGACGTTTATAAAGCAGAATTTGCCCATCACGATAGGTGTATGTTTCGCTATAAAAATTACCCATTTTTACCCTAAAAACTGTGAAGATTATGTGAAAATGGTAAATTAGTAAATTAGAATTGTCAAGGGTTATGTGAATATTATGTGAAACAAAAAAATGGGCTGGAAAATTTTCCAACCCATTGAAATAAAACGATTTTCTTTTCGTAAAGATTAACGTTTTGAGAATTGGTATGAACGACGAGCTTTTGCACGGCCGTATTTTTTACGCTCAACTGTTCTGTCATCACGTGTTAAGAATCCGGCTTGTTTCAAAGCTGTGTGCAATTCAGGCTCATACTCATTCAAAGCACGAGAAATACCATGTTTGATTGCGCCGGCCTGACCTGACAAACCACCGCCGCTGACGGTGCAAACAACATCAAATTCATTTACACGGTTTGTGACTTCAAACGGCTGATTGATAATCATCTTCAAAACCGGACGAGAAAAATACTCATCAATCGTTTTTGCATTGATTGTAATCTTGCCATGACCAGGCATCACCCAAACTCTGGCAACGGCATCTTTACGACGACCTGTTGCATAAGAGCGACCCTGTTTGTCTTTTTTGGCCTGACGAACAACTTTTTCTTGTGCCTGAGCTGTCAAAGAAACTTCTTTGGTTGCAGATTTCAAATCCTGCAATGATTCAATTTTTTTTGTAGCCATTATAATGCACTCCTTTTATTTTTGGGGTTACGTGCGGCAATATCCAACACAACAGGATTTTGTGCCGTATGCGGATGCTCTGCACCGGCATAAACTTTAAGCTTTGTCATTTGCTGACGACCCATGGGGTTACGCGAAATCATACGTTCAACAGCTTTGAGGACAACTTGTTCCGGATGAAAACCTGCAAAAATGCGTGTCGGATTCGTCTCTTTAATACCGCCGATCCAACCCGTGTGTTTGAAATATTTTTTATCCGTTAACTTTTTGCCGGTCAATCTGACCTTGTCGGCATTGATAACAACAACGTAGTCGCCGCAGTCCAAATTCGGGACGAAATAAGGTTTGTTCTTACCGCGAAGAATCTTCGCAATTTCAGCAGCCAAACGACCGAGAACAACACCTTCAGCATCAACGACATACCATTTTCTCTCAATATCTGAGGGTTTTGTAGCATATGTAGTCATGTTTTTTTCTTTCAAAAAAAGTATTAATTAAAATTCTGCTTTAATATACATAAAAAAAACGGCTTGTCAACAAAAAAATTTCATTATTTTTCAATAAGTTATAAAATGGTATTATAATACCTTTTTTTAATATATTGATTTTGCGATGTTTTTAATTTTGAGATTGCCAGGCATTTTACCGTTAAATTGATTTTAAAACGAATCGGCAAAATAAAAAATCCCTTATCGTAAAAAAGGCCGGAAATACATCCGGCCCTTGTTGATTTTTTTACCGTATTTAGAAATAATAGCGCACACCGGCCGTTATATCCGTAATGTGATGCAATCTTTTTGCGTCGATGTAGTGATATCTTGCCATCATTCGCACAGCCCAGTTGCTGTCGATGCTGTATTGCAATCCGGCACCGAAACGAAGGCCGAAGTGCTCATCATCGTCATGATCCAAAACGCCGCCTGACTTGACTTTTGCATTGATATCATAATAGCCGAGGCCTAATGTTCCGATACCCTGAATATTATCGTTCAAGCTCTTATAATAAGCACCATCTAAAGCCAAAGCCTTATATTCAAACTTTGTTTGTCCGGCAGAAGTTGTCTTTTTGTTTTGTTCGGAAAGCTGGTACGAAAGCTCAATACCGACAACCGAACTTGTCATTACGCCGGCAGAAATACTCAAAGAATGATAGTTATCTTCAATATATTTTTCAGGCTTTACATCTGCCCAAGAATAAATATAATCACCGCCGACATACGGCTGTACATCCATAGCGTTTGTTTGTTGTACAAAGAGTGCCGATAAAGCAACCGCCAAAGCAATTTTTTTCATTGTATTCGTCCTAAAAAATTAAACAATGGCGTTATTGTAAAACAAAATTTTTAACGTTTGGTAAATGAAAAACATTCAACACCTCAAGGTGTTTTTAAGCTGATTAGACGCTTGACAAGCATGGATTTTTGTTCTATAAGTCTAAAAAAAACAGCATAAAGGAATAAAAAAAATCAATGACTGATGAAAAAACGTTAAAAATAGAACAGCAACTTGAAAATGGTGTTTTGACTTGCAAATTAACCGGCTGGCTTGATCCGAATACATCGCCGGAATTGATTGAAAAAATAAATCTTGACGGGGTCAACAGCCTTATTTTTGATATGCAAAACGTAGAGTACGTCTTTTCGGCCGGTTTGCGCGCTTTTATGCAATTGCAACGCGCCATTAATGCCAAAGGCGGCACATTAAAACTTATCAATACGGCGGACACCATCCGTTCGATTTTTGAATACACCGGTTTTGAAAGTATGTTAGAACCTAAATCATGATAAAATCTTTGAGACTTTGGCTTGCACACCGCTCGCTTTATTTCAAACTGAGCATCAGTATTTTGACCTGTGTCATTGCCGGCTTTTTTGCTCTGCTTTATTTTATATCCGAGCGAGCAGAACCGATTATTGCATCTCAAATTAAGCAAAATGCAGAAAAATCGGTTGAAGCATATGTTTCTGATTTCGGTTTTTTGGTATCAGATACCGAACGTGTTATTTTAAATGCCAAAAACGCCCTTAATCAAGTCCGCGAAACAGATTTATCCGCGCTTGAAATGATGCTGAGTTCCGCCATCAAAACGGTTGACAAATCGGAATTATCATTTACAAACGCATGGGTTTATGTTTTTTCACCCGAAGATGTTTCAAAAGGCACACTGTACATTTCAAAGCAAAACGAAAACAAAGGGGTCAGTTTTAAAAGCGAAGAAATAAAAAATTTTTATGATAAATTTCCTTGGTTTAAGGAAGTACCGAAGGTTGAAGAAATATATTGGTCCGAGCCTTACATCGACAAAGACACGTCAAATATCGTCATCACAAGTTTGTTGCCTTTTATGTTTGAAGGGCAAACCGAATTTAACGGATTGATGGCTTTGACGGTTGATTTATCCGATATACAAAAAAGCATCAACAGCTTTTCGTTTTATGAAACGGGAAAACTCCTTTTGCTTTCAAAAAACGGTCTTTACGTCACCCACCCCGATAAAAACATCGAGCTTAAAATGACTATTTTTGAGTTGGGTCAAAAGATGAATTTGCCTGAATTGATAGAAACGGGAAACGAGATAAAAGCCGGTCATTCGGGATTTGTTGCCATGCCGTATTCTTCCGTTTTTCATGATGAGGTCGTTTTCTTTTACGCACCGATAAAAGGCATTCATTGGGGGATATGTCTTGTTTATGCAAAATCGGAATTTTTAAAACCCATTCGTCAATTTCAAATATCAATGATTATTGCTTTTATCGGCGGTATTCTTGTTTTGCTTCTTATCATCAATGTCATTTGCCGCTTGTCGACAAACCAGCTTTTTGATTTAAGCAAAATTGCGATACACTATGGTCAAGGTGATTTTTCAAAAAGCTTTGATAAGTTGCCGTCTTCCAAAGAAATAAGCATCTTGTCAAAAGCGCTCAAAAATATGCGTGAAAATCTTCTGAGTTATGTTGAAAAAGAAAAGAAAGAAGCTTCTGAAAAACAGCGCATTGAAAGTGAAATGAATATTGCCTCAAGCATTCAAAATTCCGCGACACATAAGGCTTTTCCGTTTCATCCGTCTTTTTTGGTTTCTGCCGTGATGACGCCTGCAAAACAGGTTGGCGGTGACTTTTACGACTTTTTCTTTTTGGGTGAAGATAAAGTCGGTCTTGTGATGGCTGATGTTTCAGGCAAAGGCATTCCGGCCGCACTTTATATGATGCGCGGTCAGGCGCTGATTAAAAATATTGCAAAAAGCGGATTTGGTATTTCCGAGGTCTTTCATCTTGTCAACAAAGAACTGTATGAAGGCAATGAAACTTGTATGTTTATTTCCGCATTTTTGACCGTTATTGACCTTAAAACGGGCGTAATGCAATATGTCAATGCCGGACACACGCCACTTTTAATTGATGAAGGTGACGGTTATAAATACCTTAAAACGGAACGCAATATTGTTTTAGGCGTTCAAAAAGATGCACCTTTTAAGGCTGAAAGCAGACGCTTGAAACCAGGCAGTAAAATCTTTTTATATACCGATGGTGTGACGGAAGCTGAAAATACTGCGCATCAATTTTATGGCGAACAACGTTTGCTTGATATTTTAAGCACACCTTATGAAACACCACAAAAAACAATGGATGCCGTGATGAAGGATATTCAAAAATTTGCTGATGGCAATGCTCAATCCGATGATATTACGATGATGGAATTTGTTTATCTGCGTTCATCATTTGATGAATTAAAGGTTTCTGCCGATGTCAAAAATCTCAGCAAAGTCCTTAATTTTATTAAGGAGAGCATTCAACGTTATCACCTGTCAGATGAGGTCAGTTTTAAGATGGTTACCGCGGCGGAAGAAATTTTTGCCAATATCGCATTATACGCATATGACAACAACCAAAATCAGGAAATATCCGTTAAAACACACTTTGACGGCACATTCTACCACATCAAATTCAGCGATTCAGGCAAAGAGTATAATCCGCTTGCGCGCACTGATCCCGATGTGTCTGCGCCTCTTTCAGATCGCTCTGTCGGCGGGCTTGGTATCTTTTTAGTCAAGAAGTTTGCCGACGATGTCACATACACACGACAAAACAATCAAAACATTTTAAAAATCAGTATTAAGGTTTAACGGAAAGATATTTATGATTTTAACGTTTGTTGCCATAACGCTCGCTTTATTTTTTATACTAAGACCCTTGCAAAAAAATGCATTTTATATGCTTTATTTTGCATTGATGGTGGGGGCTGCTTATATTTTTCAATACCGCGGCATACATTACGGCCTTTTTTCAAGGGGTGCATTGATGCTGTTTTTGGCTTGTCACTTTGTACTGATTAATTTTGTGACATTCATTGCGTATGGCGTCGATAAAAAAGCGGCCAAGCGGGGAGCGTGGCGCGTACCTGAATTACAACTTCATTTACTTGAACTTTTGGGCGGATCGCCATGCGCGTTTTTAGCTCAAAAAATCTTTCGTCACAAAACAAAAAAACGCTCCTATCAAATATCTTTTATATTTGTGCTTGCTTTGCAACTTGCAATCATATATTATGTCATCAAAGCACTCCGTTTGATTTAAAAACAAAGGTTTGAAAAATGTCTAAAAAAGAAAAAATCGAACTCAAAATGAGCTTTCATGAGCACTATCAAATCATGTGGCCGTTTATCAAACCGTATTTGTTTCGGGCTGTTTTGGCCGTACTTGTGAGCGTACCTATCGGAGCACTCGATTCGGTGATTGCGCTTGCCTTAAAACCCTATATGGATATTGTTATTGTTGAAAAGACGGAAAATTCACCGGCCTATATCCCATTTTTAATCATTGCGTTTACATCACTTCAGGGTGTATTAAACTATCTTGCGACGTACCTAAATTCGTGGGTCGGCACCAAAATCAATTATGACTTAAAACGCCGTCTTTTTGAAAAACTGATGAGCATGGAAACAGCCTTTTTTGATAAATTCGATTCAGGCATGATTATCCAACGCTTTTCATCTGATTCTGATACGGCGTGCAGCGGACTTTTAGATAACTTAAAAACATTTGTGTCGCGTTTTTTCTCATCATTTTCGCTGATTTGTGTTTTAATTTACAATTCATGGCAATTGGCAATTATTGCCGTTGCGGTTTTGTTTTTGGCCTTAATGCCGCTTGCAAGCGTCAAACGCCGTATTCAAAAAACGATTTGGCAGAGTGTGCAAGAGTCAACAAAAATCTATACAAGCTACAATGAAACACATAGCGGCAATAAGACAATCGCGGGATATAATTTGCAAAAATACATTTACGCAAAGTTTGATGATACCTTGAAAAAAATGTTCAAGCTGAACATCAAAATGGTTCAAAAAACAGCGTGGATGACACCTTTGATGCACGTTGTTGTGTCAGCGGGTATCGGTGCCGTCATTTGGTACGGCAGTATGTTGATTGTAAGCGGAAAAATCACCCCTGGAAATTTTGTATCTTTCATTACGGCGCTAATTTTGCTTTATACACCGATTAAGGGCATCGGGCGCAGTTTTAATAATGTACAGATTTCATTTTTGGCCATTGAGCGTATCGTTGAACTTTTGGATATGCCCCCTCAAATTGCGGACAAAGAAAACGCCATTACCTTGGATAAAATAAAAAATGACATCACATTTGAAAACGTAACATTCGGCTATCACCCTGAGATGCCCGTTTTGAAAGGCATTAATTTAAGCGTTAAAGCCGGCTCAAATATTGCGATTGTCGGCAATTCAGGCGGCGGCAAGACGACGCTTGTCAACTTATTGCCGCGTTTTTATGATCCGCAAGGCGGCAAAATTTTGATTGATGGCATAGATATCAAAGATTATACCTTAAAATCTTTGCGCGCACAAATGGCCGTTGTGTTTCAAGACAATTTTTTGTTTTCGGGTACAATACGGCAAAATATCCTCTCAGGCAAACCTGATGCGACGGATGAAGATATTGAGCGCGTATTAAAACTGGTGTATTTGGATGAGTTTGTGTCCTCTCTTGAAAATGGTTTGGATACTCAAATCGGCGAGCGCGGATCACAGCTTTCCGGCGGTCAAAAACAAAGACTGGCGATTGCGCGTGCTTTGATTAAAGATGCACCGATTGTGATTTTGGATGAGGCAACTTCGGCACTTGACAACAAATCGGAAGCCGTGGTGCAAAAAGCGGTTGAAAATTTGATGAAAAACCGCACGGTTTTTGTGATTGCACACCGCCTGTCGACCATTAAAAACGCTGAAAAAATTATTGTCATCAACGATGGTCAAATTGTTGAATCCGGTACGCACGAAGAGCTTTTAGCGCTTGATTGCGGCGCATACCGTGCACTTTATAACGCTCAGTTCAAAAATTCATAAAATCAGTATTTTTTCCTTTACTTTGTCCTTTTTATTTGTTAAGATAAAATAATGGTGAAAGAAATTTCACCGAGAACCGAGAGGTTCGGGGCTGTCAGAGGCTCTTTGCTTAACGATACCAGAAATGGTATCCGTTTCGGATGCCTTTTTTTGGTATTTAAATCCCCGTATAGGCGGGGAGATTGTGGCGTATGTTCAAGGTCAATCCTAAAGGTCATAATAGTCATTTCGTTAAGCATGATTTCTGAACTCCCCTGCCGCTCAAAGAGCGGATTTTTTTGTATTAACGTTTCAATAAGGAGATAAACTTATGAAAAAATATGTTTTAATGTTTGGTTTGATAGCAAGTTTTAATGCAATGGCGGAAATTGTAACCGGCGATAAATGCGGTGATGATTGTTCTTGGACTTTTGATACAGATACCGGAAAGTTAACAATTTCAGGAACGGGGGATATGTACAGTTGGACCATGGAATACGTATCAACGACAAAACTTTGGGAAAAAGATATTTCACATTTTCAAACAACAGCACCTTGGAAAGCATATGCAACAAGTATACAAAGTGTTGAAGTTGAAGATGGCATTACATCAATTGGTAAAGCGGCTTTTTATAATACAACTGTTTCGGAGGTTAAGATGCCTGATAGTGTTTCAAAGATAGAAGAACATGCCTTTCAATATTCCGCAAATTTAACAGAGGTTTCGCTACCAAACAAGCTTGAAAACATAAAGCATGCTGCATTTGCTGATGCATCTGTTGAAGTGTTTAATGTGCCTGAAAGTTTGCGAGAGTTCGGGACATATCCATTTTATAGTAATTCTTTACAGAGCCTTATTTTTGAGGGAGATGTTGATATTAAAAAAAATATGTTTTCAAATAATATGGGATATATTCCGACAACATTAACTTCTATTTATTGTCAAAGCACAAAGGCAAATTGTTCAGCATTAAAAACAGATAGTGAAATCGGAGAAAAAATAACGTTTTATGAACGAGAGGGCGGTGTATATATTTTAGACGGCAAATATTATCTCTCAGCAACCGATATGGCAGGCGGAACAAATGAATGCCAAAAAGAACTCGGTGAATGCAAACGCGATGTTTTGGAAAGCAAAGGCATTTGTCAAGGTTCGGCCTGTGATGTGTTTATCCAAAGTGACGGCAATTATATGTTAAAGTATAATGGCAGAACCTATCAGAGTATCAATGACCTCTTAAAAGGCAATTATGATAAACACCGCATCTATACCTTGGAAGAAGCTAATTTTGTCGCAGGCAAAGTCAATTCGTTTAAGATAAGGTATCGCTAAAAAAGAAAAACCCTCGGCCAATATTTGTGCTGAGGGTTTTCATTTTTCTAGCATTCCGACATATCGTAATCTTCGAAATGAATGTCGGGGTTGATGCTCAAAAATTCTTCTTTTGTAAGAAGAAGAGCAACGTACACGTTTTTGACAACCGTATTGGTTCCGCGGCACTTGTGTCCTTTTTCATCTAAGGCATACCAAAAATCACGCCTCCCGTGAAAATCTGTTGAATCTGATGAGGTATAACAACTGAAGAACAAGGGCTTTGAACGTCCTTTGTTAGCATTTATACAGCTTTCAACGTGTGGCAAAGAGGCCTTGTATTTGCTTGCACATCGCATATGCCATCTTTCTTTTTCATACCAAGAACCGGTAATGTTTTGTTGGTGCGCAACAGGTTTGATAAATGCAATCTCGACACAGCCATTGACTAAATTAACAACAGCTGCATGGCGCCTTGGTTTGTTTGTGACAACAAGGTTTTCATCAACATAAAGTTTTTTTCTCATAATTTAATAAAGTTTAAGGTGATACAATAAGACGAAATGAGCTTACACTATATACTTTATAATATGGGTTGTCAAGTTATCGACACAAAAAAACAGCCTCTTGTAAAAAGAGGCTGTTTGAGTGATGAAATATTATTTTTTAATCGGTTTTTTTTCAACCTCACGTCCAAGCGTCTGTTCATTGACATAGACGTCTTTTTTAGGCAGGTGACGAGCCATGACGGTTGCTTGACGGCCATCGGTTAAGCCCTTGAGCTCTGTCGAAGGTGTATAAACATCACGCACCGTTAATTTGAATGTGCCGTAAGCCACATGCCCGTTGCCATCCATACCATATACTTTGATATGATATTTACCGCCATCGCCCGGAAGCGCCCGACCCGTAAAGCGGTGAGCATTGGTATCATAATTTAACCATTTGGGCAATTTTGCATCATCAATCATGCCGGCTTTTGTTGTGATATCGCCCTTAAAGCCCATATCATCAAAAACAGCTAAATCAACGTCAATCAAAATCGGATCACCCGTATCGACGATAACATCTTTAAGTTTTGCGTTTTTGGGCAATTTAACGGGCGGACGTTTTGTCGGCACATCCATCAAATACGGACGGTTGTCGGGCATCAAGTTGCCTTCAGCCCACTTTTCATATGCACCGCGCAAATAAAACGCGATATCAGACGGTTTTTCATCCAGCATATAATACGGCACGGCATCAAGTCCGAGAGTTGCATACATATCACCCAAGGCCGACTGAACATCAACATAGCTCATAAAAGCCTTAACTTCATCTTCAATTGCGCGAGAGGCCTCAAGCTGGCTTTTTTCGTTTTTTGCACCATCGGTAAAGGTCAAATCTTCAGCAATATTTTCAGAAGTATTTGAAATTTCCATATTGATTCGATAATCCTCAACCGATGCCATATATTGCGCCCATGCAATATAGACCTGATTTAAGACAAGTTGCGTCATGCGCTCGCGTCTTAAGGCTTCTAAGGTACCTTTTTTGCCCTTATTGACATCTTCAATCAAAGAATGGGCAAATTCAGCCGATGTTTTGGCGCATTTGTCATAAGTTTTGATTTCTTTGCGGCATGATTTTTCAAGGCTGTCATAAAATCTTTGAATAATCAGCTCTTTATCTGCATCCGTTCCGGCAAAATCATGCGCACGAAGTTCAGGTCGGTTTGTTAAGGCCATCCATTCAAGCTGGTTTAAGTTAGAGCGAATCTCTGGCAGTTCAAAATGACCGAATTCCGAGCCGACAAGCTTAAATTCTGTTGTCGGATGCAAGCCCATCAAAGTTGCCAAGTCAATTTGAGCCGTTTCAAGTTCATGCTTGAGCGTTGTCAAATTTTTGACAGCTTCCATATATTTACGCTTTTTTTGCAATTCATCCTGTGACGGAGCGTCACCCTTTGAAACAAGCTCTTTAGCGCTTGCATTCATCTCATCAACCTCTAAAGTCATATATTCCGTCATATCGTCAATCACGGGCAACAAACGCTGTGCTGTCAAAGTCTTCCAGTATAAAAGGCGAGCTTCCTGCAAAACGTTGTGTATCACTTTACGGCTTTGTTCAACGGATAAATTCCGCTTCAATTCAGGGTCAATATTTTGATAATACAAACTCGACATATCCAAAATATTCCATGCCACTTTTAAGTCCGGCGCAAGGTTTTGAGAGTTTGTATAATTGATATAACCTGCTTTATGCAATACATCCTGAATATCGGCGTACGGTGAAGAACCCGATTTAATCAAATTTTGCTCATAACTTATCATCCGGCGCGTGTAATTGTATTTAAGCGCCAAGGCCATAGCCATATACATATCAATCGGCTTTTTTAAGTGACGCGGCGTATTGAGATACATATTTTGCATATCGACGTCAACCCTGACGGCTCTATCCCAATCGGCATAATAAGCTTGAGGCACTTCAGCTGCCGCGGTTGCCGGTTGAGAAACCGTTTCCTGCTGCGTACGGCATGACACAAGAGCCAAAAAACAGGCTGTCATATAAATCGTTTTTTTCATAGTCTTTTCCTTATTTTAAGAAACACGTGTTTAAAAATTTTAGTTGCAATCGGACAACTTTGTGTATAGAATATTCCTAAATCGTAAAATTGAGGTTAAAATTTTTTTCATGTTTGATATTTTTCATACACTTTTCAGATATAAAGAAAAAGAAAGCCCTGATGAGTTGGGTGCATTTCCTGTTAAAGTACACGTTTCAGCTTTTCCGGAGAGGCGGTATTTGTGGACATCACGGTTTTTGGTGATTTTGACGGGACTGAGCATTTGCCTCAATATGATTTTGGTTTTGAGTATTTATCTGATGGTGCCGTCCATTAAAGTACATCCGACATTTTTTAATATCAACAGATATTTTAACCAAATTGAGATGGTTCAACCGCGTGAAATTAAATATCCGGTAAGCGACTTAATCACAGAACAATATCTCAGAGAATATCTTTATTTGCGCTATACGATGACCTCAGATGCTGAAGAGGTTGTTGAGCGTTGGCGTACGGGGTCTAAACTTTATTGGTATTCAACCCCGAATGTCTATAATGAGTTTAAAGCGGTTGAAATGAGCAACAACATCAAACAATTCAAAGAAGGTATGCAGCGTTATATCGAAATTGAATGGATAAGGCCGATTTTGCGCGGTCTTTGGCAGGCACAATTTGCAACTTATGATATTATGCCGTCACAACCGCCTGTGATTGTTTATTGGCGCGCAACAATGCGTGTTGTATACGGCAATTTAACTTTTTCGGATAAAGATGATCGTATCTTAAACCCGTACGGATTTTTGGTTGCATCTTATTCATTGGCATATCATGGGGCGGAAGGTGACACGGAATCGTACATTGATACGGCTCGTCGCCGCGCCAAAGGCCGATAAAGTCTAATGTTTTTCCTTAAAATGTCATGAAAGGATGTGTTCATTGCCACCCGCGGGCGTGTTGAACCATGGGACAACCTGTTTCTTACTGCCACCCGCGGGCGAAGTCCCTTTCTGTCATCCGCGGGCGAAGTCCCGCGGATCTCATCCTTACCGATACCTTATCTTAACCGAATTGACTTTGCCGGCAACTTGATTGGCTTCGTCGATGGTGTAGATACGCTTGTTTTTATAACCGATAAATTTGCGTATCTTATACAAGTAATATTTGAAGCAAATCGCCGCCCATTGATATGAACGGCGAATTTGATTTTGCGGCTCATTATCTATACTTTATTCTAAAAGTAAAAGTATCACCATCAAGTTCTTTAGTACGATCATTGGCTTCTTGAATGGTATAGATACGTTTAGGTGTATACGCTTGAGCTGAAGGCGTTAACGGCGCCACACCACCGCCTGAGCCACTACCGGAACCGCTGGATGCACCATATAAACTTGCAAGTGTGATGTTGTTAGTTGGATCCTTAGCATAAGTACTGCATGTTGCAATACTCGTGCATTCATAGTCATCATCATCGACCATCTTCATCAAATTTAAGCACTCTTGCTGTGTTGCACACAACGAGCCACCGGCCATCGACGCAGCTTTGGCATTTTTATAAGCTGCAACTTTTTCGGCACAATCCGTTGTGCAAGCAAATTCAGAACCCTTTTGCATATCTTCCAGTGAGGCATAATAATCATCGCCAATTTTGTACAGATCATCTTCTTTGGTGTAGCTGATAATATCGCCTTCGTAACCTTTACCCGTGCAATCTATTGTAGAGGGACAATAAAGTTTTTCGAGTGAAGAGATACCCCCAAATGCCCAATTTCCAATCGATGTGACCGAATCGGGGATGGTGAGGGATGTCAAGCCAGAGCCAGCGAATGCAGAAGGTCCAATCGATGTGAGCGAATCGGGTAAGGTGATGGATTGTAAGCTATAATTACCACTGAATGCCTCTTCTCCAATCGATGTGACCGAATCGGGGATGGTGATGGATGTCAAGCCAGACATATTGAATGCAGAAGCTCCAATCGATGTGAGCGAATTGGGTAAGGTGATGGATTGTAAGCTATGAGCATACCCGAATGCATTCGTTCCAATCGATGTAATACCTGTTGTTCCTTTTGTTTCATCAGCACCTTCAAGCACAACAGATGTGATGGAAGCACTATCTGAATACCAAGGCGCATCATCATAATAATTATAATCCGCTATTGCACCGCTGCCTGAAATCGTCAATACGCCGTTTTCAAGCTCCCAGTGGCAATCAGCGTCTGTTGCACCACACGAACCGCCAGCATACGCATTTAGCGCACCTAAAGCCGTGCCAAGCATTAAAGTTGTTATATATAAAGTTTTCTTTTTCATGAATATTTCTCCTATTCTGTCATCCCGAATTTATTTCGGGATCTAAAAAGATCCTGAAACAAGTGGAGCGCGACGGCTTTGCCGCTTGCTCATCGTAGATTCCAGGATGACGTTGTGATTGTTAACGTCATTAAAAAAAATCCGCTCTTTGAGCGGCAGGGGAGTTCAGAAATCATGTTCAGTGTTATGACTATTATGGCCTTTAGAGAAAACTCTTGAACATACGCCATAATCTCCCCACCCATGCGGGGATTTAAATACCAAAAAAAGGCATCCTAAAAGGATACCATTTCTGGTATCACTGAACATAGAGCCTCTGACAGCCCCGAACCTCTCGGTTCTCGGTGAAATTTCTTTCATCGTGACTTTAGGATAACAAATAAAATTGGAATTGTAAAGAAAATTTTTTTCTTGTTATTCAAAAAATATCATAAAAAAAATGATGAAACCCTTGCAATTTTGAACGTTTTTTGTAATATACGCTCAATTTGATAAGATAAATAAGATAAAGAGAATAAAAATGCCACAAAGCAATATTTATGACCGCAAAACTTTTGCAATTATTTCACACCCTGATGCCGGTAAAACGACCTTAACCGAAAAACTTCTTCTTTTCGGCGGCGCGATTAACGCAGCAGGCGCCGTTAAAGCAAGGGGCGAAAACCGCCGTGCCCACTCCGACTGGATGAAAGTCGAGCAAGAGCGCGGTATTTCCGTTGCCTCTTCTGTCATGACATTTGACTATAAAAACATCACTTTCAACCTGCTTGACACCCCCGGCCACGAAGACTTTTCGGAAGATACATACCGCGTTTTAACCGCAGTTGATTCCGCTGTCATGGTTTTGGATTCCGCCAAGGGTATTGAATCTCAAACCAAAAAACTTTTTGAGGTTTGCCGCTTGCGCAACATCCCGATTTTGACCTTTATCAATAAGCTCGACCGTGAGGGTTTAGACCCGTTTGTTTTGCTTGATGACATCGAAAAAACACTTGCTTTGGATGTCACCCCTGCAAGCTGGCCGATTGGTAGCGGCAAAGACTTTTTAGGTTGCTATGATATTTTGGGCGATCAACTGATTTTGATGAATAAAACGGGCGATAAATCGCAAATCAATGCCGTCATTGAAACATGCCAAGGCTTAACGGACGAAAAACTTGACAAACTCCTTCCCGCACACGCCGTCAAAAAATTGCGTGAAGATGTCGAAATGGTCAAAGAGCTCTGCCCGAAATTTGACCTTGATTTATATTTGGCAGGCGCCTTAACGCCGGTCTTTTTCGGCAGTGCCATCAACAACTTCGGCGTCAAAGAAATTTTGGAGGGTCTTGTTCAAATTGCCCCCACCCCTCGCCCGCAAAAAGCTTTAGAGCGCGAGGTCACAGCATCTGAGCCAAAAGTCACGGGTTTTGTTTTCAAAATCCAAGCCAATATGGACCCCAAACACCGCGACCGCATTGCTTTTATGCGCATCTGCTCGGGGCATTTTAAGCGCGGCATGGGCTTAAAACAAGTCCGCACCCAAAAAGAAATCAAAGTGCCGACCCCTGTCATGTTCTTGGCTCAAGAACGTGAGCTTGCCGAAGATGCTTATGCCGGCGACATCATCGGTATCCCCAATCATGGCAATCTTCGTATCGGCGATACTTTGACCGAGGGCGAAAACCTTCATTTTACAGGCATTCCCTCATTTGCGCCCGAACTTTTAAAATCCGTTCGTGCCGTTGATCCCTTAAAATCGAAACACCTTGCAAATGCTTTAATGCAAATTGCCGAAGAAGGCGGCGCCAGCATTTTTAAACCCAATGTCGGCTCAGAATATGTTGTCGGCGTTGTCGGCAACCTCCAGTTTGAGGTTATGGCAGACAGAATCCGCACCGAGTTTAATATCCCCGTGATTTTTGAACCGACGCAATATTATACGGCGCGCTGGGTGAGTGCCGATGACAAATCCGCTTTTGAAAAGTTTTTAGATGCGAGCAAACTTAATATTGCAACCGATTATAACGGCGATTATGTCTTTTTGGCGCGTAACGCTTGGCATTTGAACAAAACGCAAGAAGACTTCCCCTCTGTCAAGTTTTCTAAAACCAAGGAACAAGCGGTTTAGATTATCGCTTGACGTCATTTTTCAAACTTTATATAAAAAATTTGTCCGATGCGCAAACATCGGACGAATTCTTAAACTACGAAAGGGATTAAACCTCTACTTTAAATCTCTTCCTGTCCTTGATAAAGTTATCTTGATTTTAGTTTTTTTAACGCAAAAAGGCCAAAAGTTGTTTTATTTGATTTATCATCTTCAATATTTTCTGCATATAAATTTAAGCCATAGCGCTCTCCTGCATTTTTTCGACATATAACAGCATAATTTGAAGGATATTCTCCATTGCATAACATTTTAGCAGCCAGAGCGGTGTCAATACACTCAACTTCTTGTGCCTGGGGCATAATCTTTTTTCGCGTATTGCTGTTGTCAACGGCGTTGGCAATGTTGAACCCGTGATGGAACAAATCAATAAGGCAATCGCTGAAGGCAGAGAATTGCCGTATCACTTTATTGAAGTGATGGCCTGCCCGGGCGGATGTATCGCGGGCGGCGGTCAACCGCGCGTGATGGGTGCAACGTTTGATAAGCCTTGGGGCATTAATGATGAAATCAGAAAATTGCGCTCAAGAGGTTTGAACTGTGAAGATCAGTGTGCTCAAAACAGACTGTCACACAAAAACGAATCAATTCAGAAGCTCTATGCTGATTATTTAGGCAAACCGGGCGATGAAAAAGCGCACCATCTGCTCCATACGAAATATCAAAAACGCCCGCTTTATAAATAGAATAACGCGGAACAATTGATGTCCGTTACCAGAATAAAGGTGGAAGTTTGATAGAAATTTCCACCTTTATTTTAACTCTATCTAACTACTCTCCAAGCCCTCAGATTTTGAAAGTTGTTTTTTACAGTTCAAAAATTAATTGGAAATTGCAAGGATTTTGCTCAGTGCATTTTTTACATACAGGCGCATAAACAGATGCGGAAACAGGAAAACGTAACTGTGTGCCATATTTGGTTGCAATATATACATCTTCATCAAAATAACCTTCGCTGTAATCATCACCAATCCAAGACTCTATATATTCACTGTCTGAAAAAATTCCCATTGCTGCTGTATCCAAATTTCCCCAGTTAACAGCACTTAAATCAGCACACATTTGAGGAGAAGTAATTGCAATTCCATGCCCATTGAAAAATCCCATTTCAAGTCTCGTTGCATCTCCCCATCCATGTAAGAGATATAACTCATTTTGGAAGGGGGTTAAAATTTTATCACCTTGAATCATTTCCTCAGGAATAAAACCAGCTGTAAGCCTATGATCATAAAGCCATTCATCAGTTATGGTATGTGAAGTGTCATTTGATGCCATTATCTGAACATTGACGGCAATTTTTGAAAGTTGCTCAATCATTTTGTTCATTTTAATTTTGTACATTGCCTTGCTGTATCCGGCCAGCGCGCCTGCCGATAAGACGCCGATAATCGCTAAAACGCCCAGCATCTCAACCATACTTCTTCCTGATTCATTTTTCATGAGTATTTTCTCCTTGAATGTCATCCTGAACTCGTTTCAGGATCTCAGAGATCCCGAAATAAATTCGGGATGACGTTGTTGTTAACGTCATTAAACCAAAAACCGCGCCTTTTCTAAGTGCGATCGGGGAGTACTAAAATCATATAGTGTGAAATGACCCTCATAACCTTTAGAAAAAATCTTGTACATCCGCTATGAGCCCCCCAACCCATTGTCGGGGATAATTGTGCTAAAAAAATAGCACCAATCACGGTGTTATCTACCACCGCACACCATAGAGCTTTAGTAGGCTCCGCGCCCTATCCAAGGCACTTGACAATAAAGGCAACTTTATTGTCTTAAGAAGATTAGAGCATAAATAAAAAATAAAGTCAAGAAAAAATTAAGTTGAGTTGGCTAAAAAGGAGAGCTTTAATAAAAAAGATCCTGAAACAAGTGGAGCGCGACAAGCTTGCTCATCTTCGATTCCAGGATGACACAAGTGGAGCGCGACAAGCTTGCTCATCTTCGACTCCAGGATCTCTTTTTCCCAAACCAACAGAAACAAAAAAAACCTTCCGAGCGGGAAGGTTTTTTTTCTAAAAATGAAAGGATTAAGAAATGATGAGATAAAAAGAAGGAGTATAAAGGAATACATAGGAGATAGAAGAACCGGCGACGACCGACTTTCCCGTGTCTTAAGACAAAGTATCATAGGCGTGAGAGGGTATAACGGCCGAGTCTACAATAGGATTTTGAAGGAGAGATAAGTAAGTCATCACGAATCAAACGATATATATAAAAAAAAGATCCTCAAGAGAGAGGATCCCACAATGAAAGGAGTAAGAAATGAT
>CADAAN010000016.1 GCA_902785935.1 uncultured Pseudomonadota bacterium | reverse complement strand
TGAAAACGGCCGTTCAATGGTTGAAATGCTCGGTGTTTTGGCGATTATCGGTGTTTTGTCAGCCGGCGGTTTGGCAGGTTATTCAAAAGCGATGTTCAAGCACAAACTGAACTCCACCATGGATCAAATCACAATGCTTGTGACGAATATCCGTACAATGTATGGCACACAGGGAAATTATGCGGGACTGGATGAAGGGACTGCGTATGATTTAGGTATTGTTCCATCAGTTATGGTCGCAAGCGATGGTAGAAAAGATAAAGATGGAAATGCTGTTCAAGGTGGTAAACTTGCTTTAACAAATCCGTTCAAAGGTGATGTTGAAATTGAAACCTTCAGTGCTACAAATGGAACAGACACAACAACAGGCTTTAAATTAACATATAAAGATGTCACACCGGAAGCGTGTGTTGCGCTATCTACGGCTGATTTTGGTTCAGGCGCAGGCTCTGGTTTTATCGGTGTCGCTGTTGGCGATACTACAACAGCAACATATATTGGACAAGAAGATAAAACAGAAGGTTCGGCATTAACTATGGATGAAGCTATCACAGCGTGCAACACAACAGATGATATCACTTGGTATTTCTATTAGTTTTGTTAAGAAAGGAATAAAAACATGAAAAATAACATTAAGATGCCGAAACAAGTTCGGCATGACGATATGCAAGGTCGTTCAATGGTTGAAATGCTTGGCGTGCTTGCCATCATCGGTGTTTTGTCAGCCGGTGGTTTGGCGGGCTACTCCAAAGCGATGTTCAAACACAAATTGAACTCAACCATGGATCAAATTACAATGCTTGTGACGAATATTCGTACAGCATATGGACAACAGGGTAATTATAATGGATTAACGCTCGCAAAAGCTTATCAGTTAGGTATAATTCCGTCTGTGATGGCAAGCTCCTCAAGCGGTCCTTTTACAAACCCATTTAAAGGTACGGTTGCTCTTGATTTATCTACAGCAAAAGGAACGACAGTTCTTGGTGATGATTCAACTGATGCGGCAACTGCATTTGTCCTGACATATGGCGGTTTACCAAGAGAGGCATGCATTGCACTTGCTACGGCTGATTTCGGTTCAGGTGCCGGTTCAGGCTTTATCGGCGTAAAAGCTTTCCCTGGATCAACATCTAAAGTTGATGGTAAAGATACAAATAATAATGCTGCTTCTTTAAAAGTTGGTGACAACACAGAAGGTAAAGCCCTCAAGATGTCTGAAGCTCTTGCAAGTACAGCTTGCGGTTCTGAAGTAAATACAGTTTCTTGGAAATTCTACTAAGCCCTCAAGCTTAGCAGAATTTACCAAAAAATTATTATGAATCCTTAAAAAAAATTCATTACGTAATCCGCCGCGGGTTTCCTCACCCGCGGTTTTGATTTTAAAAAATCACAATATTTTTTCTGACAATTGTGCTTTTTTCGCTTTAAAAAATCAAAATGATATGTTAGAACACTCTCAAATTAACTTAAAAAAAGGATAAAATGATGCAAAGAAAAAAACTCATTGCCGGCAACTGGAAGATGAACGGACTTTTATCTGACAGCAAAAAGCTTGCTCAAGAAATCGCAACAGCCGTTAAATCGGCAAAACCCTCTTGTGATGTTTTGGTTTGCCCGCCGTTTGTGCTTTTGACAACGATTAAAAAAGCGCTTCGCGGCTCAAAGGTGATGCTCGGTGCGCAAGATTGCTCGATGTTTGAAAAAGGCGCGCACACAGGTGATGTCAGCCCTTATCAGCTCAAAGACGCAGGTTGCGATTTTGTGATTTTGGGTCACTCTGAACGCCGTGCGGATCACAAAGAATCAAGCGCACTTGTTAAGGCAAAAGCTGAGGCGGCCTTGAATGCTGGGTTAAAAGTGATTATTTGCGTCGGTGAAACGCTTGCCGAGCGCGAGTCGGGCAAAGCTTTAGAGGTGGTTGAAAAGCAGGTTAAAGCATCTCTTGCAAACGGGGCAAATGCCTCAAATACGGTTATTGCTTATGAGCCTGTTTGGGCCATCGGCACGGGCAAAACGGCAACGCCTCAAGATGCCGAAGAAGTGCATGCGCATATCAGAAATGTTCTTGTTCAAAAATGCTCTAAAGCGATTGCATCACGTATGAAAATTTTGTATGGTGGCTCCATGAAGCCTTCAAATGCGGCAGAACTTTTGAAAGAACCTGATATCGACGGCGGCTTAATCGGCGGTGCCAGCTTGAAATCTGAGGACTTTTTGGAAATTATCCGCAAGGCAAATTAAAAAAAGGGAAAAATAAAATGGGTTCGATTTTACTTGTTATACATTTGATGACCGCAATTTTTTTGGTTGCGCTCATTTTGATGCAACGCTCCGGCGGCGGCGCCTTAAACGGGCTTGGCGGCGGCTCGGGTGCCAACAGTTTTTTGAGTGCACGCGGCACGGGCAATTTGCTTACTCGTTTGACGGCGATTTTGGCGACAATCTTTTTTATCACCAGTATTTCGCTTTCGATTTATTATAAAAACACAATGCATAAACCCGCATCCGTTGTTGAAACGGTTCCCGTTCAACAGAATGTGCCTGATGTTCCAAGCGTTCCGCTCGGAAAATAGTTTTTTATCAAATAAATAATCTCTTCAAGGCACCTTAAAAAGAAAAGGTGCCTTTATCACTTTAAAATTTTTAAAAATGAGGAAAGAAATATGACAAATAAACAAACAAAATTTATTTTTATCACGGGCGGTGTGGTGTCATCTTTGGGCAAAGGTTTGGCATCGGCCGCGCTGGCGTCTATTTTGCAGGGCAGGGGATTTAAGGTCAGACTGCGCAAATTAGATCCATACTTAAATATTGATCCGGGGACGATGAGCCCTTATCAGCACGGTGAAGTTTTTGTGACCGATGACGGTACGGAAGCTGATTTGGATTTAGGGCATTATGAGCGTTTTTCGGGTGTAGCGGCTACAAAATATGACAGCACGACGTCGGGCAAAATTTATCAAAGCGTGATTAATAAAGAGCGTCGCGGTGAATATTTGGGTGCGACGATTCAAGTTGTGCCGCACGTTACAAATGAGATTAAAAATTTTATTTTATCCAATTTATCGGATGAAGATTTTGTGCTTTGCGAAATCGGCGGCACGGTTGGTGATATTGAAGGCCAGCCTTATTTGGAGGCGATTCGTCAAATTGCTTATGATTTAGGACGTGAGCGTGTGATGTTTATACATCTGACATTGCTGCCTTATATTCCGACGGCGGGTGAACTCAAGACAAAACCGACCCAGCATTCGGTCAAAAAATTGCAGGAATACGGCATTCAGCCCGATATGCTTCTTTGTCGCAGTCAAATGCCGATAGAGGACAGCGAAAAGAAAAAACTTGCCCTTTTTTGCAATATCAAAAAAGAAAACGTCATTACGGCGCTTGATGTTTCTAACATTTATGAGGTGCCGCTTGCCTATGCAAAAGAAGGTATTGACCGCGCCGTTTGCAACCATTTCGGGATTGAATGCAATGAGCATCATTCGGATTTAAGCAAGTGGCAAAAAATCGTTGACATTGTCAAAAATCCGCAAGGTTCTGTCAGAGTTGCAGTTGTCGGCAAGTATACTCAGCTTTTGGAGGCTTATAAATCACTTCATGAAGCCATCAAACATGGTGCGATTTCTTGCCGCTTGAAGGCTGATATTGCGTGGATTGATTCCGAACTTTTGGAAAAAGATGAGCCTGAAAGATACTTAAAAGACGTTCAGGGGATTATTGTTCCGGGCGGATTCGGCAAACGCGGCACACAGGGTAAAATCAACGCCATTACATATGCGAGAGAACATAATATTCCGTTCTTGGGCATTTGTTTTGGGATGCAGATGGCCGTCATTGAAACAATGCGCAATGTTGCCGGTATTCAAGATGCAGATACAACGGAGTTCAATCCAGTATGCACACCTGTTGTCGGATTGATGCGTGAGTGGGACAAAGGCGGGCAAAAAGAATTTCGCAAGCAGGGCGATGATTTAGGCGGTACAATGCGCTTGGGCGCTTATCCGTGCGTTTTAAAAGAAAGCTCAAAAGTGAGCAAAATATATGGCGCGCACGAGATTTCGGAGCGCCACCGTCATCGCTATGAGGTCAATATCAATTATGAAGATGTTTTGAAAAAAAACGGTATGGTGATTTCGGGAAAATCACCGGATGGCCAATTGCCCGAAATTGTTGAACGTACCGATCACCCGTGGTTTATCGGCGTGCAGTTCCATCCCGAGCTGAAATCAAAACCCTTTGCGCCGCATCCGCTGTTTGTCGATTTAATCAAAACCGCCGCAAAAATAAAATAAAAAAACGCATCAGATATCAATACGCCCCGTTTTTGCGGGGCGTGTGCGATTATCTACCATCAGCAAATCCGCCGTTGCTGTTTGAACCGGACGACTTGCCTGAATTTGAAGGGTGTTTTTGGGTGGTGGAAGCCTTTGTTTTATTTTTTTGAGCCAAGGTTACCTTCAATTCTTGAGATTTTACAAAATTTCTTTCTTTTTGCTGATATATTTCAAGAACTTTTTCGGCTGAAATTTTACGCTCTGCGGGTATTTTATCAAGTTCTTGATATTTTGTTAAACCATATGAAATCAAACTCTTAATTCCCTGATGTTCCGGTAACGTATCATCATACACACCCTTTGCTAAGCAAATATTTTCTTGTGTAAATGCATTTTTTGAATATATCTGTTTGCCTTCTAAAAGTTGTGTTTTGAAGTGGTTTATCGCCTCAAAGGCATTCGTATCTTCTTGAAGGCTTTTTTCAGAGATATCACAAGCTTCTAACAAGATTTTGCGTTGCCTTTCAGGGTCACCTCCTGTGTAAATGGCATAATCACGGTTTTCTAATTCATAAATTAATGAAAGATTTAATTTTCCATCCGCTTTAAGAAGTGTACCATCAATATCAACCATAATCGTATCCACAAAAAGCATTTCCGGATTCTTTAAATATTCCGTTCGTAGCTCATTTAAATCCTTTTCTTTATCACCGTTGACATAGCCGAGATACTCGCGACAAACGGGAATATGCGGGTATTTTTCCAGAACTGATTTAAAATCTTCTTTAGCGTCCGGATTATTTTTTGCCGTCTTCCAATATCCCTCAAAACAACGCCCGCAATTGGAGGTAGCGCGACCTTGATCATACATACGAGCGACTTTGTCTAAAATAATATTGCCTTTGGTGCGATTATCTTTATCTTTCATAAAACCATCTTCAAAGCAGTGACACATTGTGTGCATTGCATGATCGGTCTGCCCAGGGGTATATGAATCGATATATTTTATTGCCTTATATACATCTTTTTCAGACATCTTTTCAATATAGCTTTCAAATAATCTCTGATAATATTCGCCATAGGCGACTTTGGCATCTTGCGCATTAACTTGCATATTTCCATATTCTGTTTCAATGACGATATTTTCGTTTTGATCGGAACGTTTTATTGCTTTTTCAACCTCATCATGCAATAAGCCGTTTTCAATCATCGGCAGAGCGCAAGAACTGTCAACTTCCGCGCCCAGTTCAATCAGTTTATGAAGTGCGGCTTCAGATGACACTTCTGTCAGCAAATATTGCGCATCATCTCTTTTGAGCGATAGTGCTTTTCGAAATAGATTGTTTGGTATGTCTAATTTATCAAATTCTTCAGCAAGCTGATAGCTGAACAAATCTTTGTTTTCTGTTCCCCTTAACGGTTCAAATATTTCAAGTATCTCCATCGTAACATCACCCGGAATACCCATTTCTGCCATTTTTTCAACAGTTTCTTCCGAAATGTCTTGCTTTGAGTTTAATTCTTTTTTGATTGTTTTAGGAGGTATGCCTAATTTTTGCAATTGGGAATCTATTTTTTCACCAAAAACCGAGGGCGATTTTATCTCAAGTATCGGCATAATCATCTCAATCTGTTTGGTGTCGTTGCTTCGTAAAAATATTGAAAAAGCAGCCAATCTCCATTTCGGATCTTCTTTATCCGCAAAAGGCAACAAAAGTTCTGTTTGTTTAGCGTCCTGAGATTTTATAAATAATGCAAGCGCAGCATCTTTGGCCGACTGATCCTGCACATCAATTAACGGAAGTAAAAGCTCCATTTGCTCAACTGTTTTAATGTTCTTAAAAGCATTCGTTAGAGTCCTTTTGTCTTCTTTATCAATAAAAGGAAGCATAAGTTTCATATCTTCAATGCTTTCGGTATCAATAAATTTTTGAGACAAACAACCTTTAGCAACATCCTTTATCCATGATTTTTCTCGCAAATAAGGCTGAAAACATTCTATTACCTCTCTTGCCGGAGCACGCAAAAAATCCCCTAAATCGTCAAAAATATAGATATATTCATCCTCTCCGATTTCATCTGAGAATTTATCAAGTTTTTGAATATATTCTTCAACATCTTCTTTTGTTTTTAACTCTTTTGCATAAATAACGTCAAAAATATTTTCTTCAGCCATTGTCCTGTCCTTTCAAATCAAACATATGTTTTTTGTTCCAACAAAAAAATCCGCTCAATCGAGCGGCAGGGGAGTTGAACAATCATATCACACGTGATGACTCCTAAAATCTTTAGCTTGCAAGCAAACTTGTACATACATTCTAGGCTCCCCACCTCAAGCGGGGAATTTAAATACCAAAAAAAGGCATCCAAAGCGGATACCATTTCTGGTATCGTGTGATATAGAGCCGTTCAAAGCCCCGAACCTCTCGGTTCTGATGACAAGGTTTCCCTCATCATCTGAATACAGTATTGCACAAAAAAAATTATTTGTCAAATAAAAAATGTAATTTTCTTAAAAAAAGTACTGCATTGTGAAAAAAATTGACTCTGAATGCAAGTTATTATACAATAAGCGTACTTAAATATAAGTGAGGTCGGGTATGGAAAAATTGCGGGAACAACTTGCTTATCTGCGTCATAAAATATATGATCGCGAAGAAAACAGAGCGGCATATATGTCGGATATGAATAATTGGCTTTGTGTGCATACAACAAGATTTGAACCTGAAATTTCAAAAGATGGGACGCGGGCCATTTTAACAACAGCAATGGTTTCGAATTATGAATTACCCCGCGCGACTGTTCATATAACTCTTAATCAGGTCGTCAGGAGCAATTCGGGCGGAAATTGGGACAATGCTTCAATTGTGATTCTAGCGCCGTATAAAGACGTTGTTTCCTTAAACGGTCAGCCTCAGGAAGTGGCAACGGAAGATACTTATTTTATTGCGAATCCGGATACGGGATTGGTTTTACCTGAAAGTACGTATATTGTTCGAGGAAGTTCGAAATGCGCTAAATTATTTGAAATCGGAAAAAATGATGCAACTTATAAAACAGATCATTTTACCGATGAAGAAATTGAAGAAATTTTGTCACTTGATGACTATGCAAGATATAATTATGAACAACTTTTAAACCCTGATATCAGCAATTCAAAAGAGACTTTTTATTTAGGTTATGATTCGAAGGTGGCTGAAGCTTATAAAAATTCAAAAGATAAACAAGCCTTTTTGAAAGGTCTTTTGGAAGAAGACAGGTATGCCATTTTAAATAGAATTTTACGAAATGCCGTCGTCAAAATGGCTATGGAAAAAATGGGTTATCATCATATTTTTTCTCACGAAGATGATGTTTCAAAAAAAGTTGCTGAAGTCGCATTAAAAAATGGATTGTGCGGCAACAGCGGTGATAAAGGGCATTCTTGTTCTTTAGAAGCAGAATTGGAAAGTACGGGATGTTTGTTGGCCGGTTTGTCTGTGATTTTAAAAAGCAAAAATGCTGATCAAATCTATGATGCTCTCGTAGATTCAAACACCCCCATGGGCAATGAAATGATAATGAGCATATTAAATGATGCACCGCTTCGTGATGTGTCTGAAATTTATGAAAAGACATTCAATAGTTATATCGATGGTCAAATTGCATTGATTTCCTGTGAGAATGATGCCTCTTCAAGCGTGAAACAACAAAAAATAAAACGCTTGGATGTTATGAAACAACGTGGCATTAAAGGTTATAATCCTCATCTTGATGAAGTTTTTAAACGCCAAGCAAAAAAAATCAATGAATCATATGCTGATTTTTTGCAGAAGCTGAAAGAAAATCCGAATGAATATGTTCAACTGAAAAAACGATTGAGTGAATTTGAAATAAGTCGGGCACAAACTTGTCAAAAAAATATAAGAATTTAAATTTGTAAAACGTCTTAATCTTTGATTTAAGGTATTTTTTTGTATATTAAAGCCTTCAAATTTAAATTTATCGTAAAAAATTAAAAAAAGTGCTTGCATTGTGAAAAAAAATGTTTTATTTATGCACTTACCAAAAGAGATTGGGGCGTCGCCAAGTGGTAAGGCATCGGCTTTTGGTGCCGACATTCGTAGGTTCGAATCCTGCCGCCCCAGCCATAGTTCAAAAAGGACGAGAAATCGTCCTTTTTTCTTTTATTTACAAGCACTTAAGCTGGTTCGAATGTTTGATATAAAATAAGCCATACCCCAGATAATCTTCGAACTAATTTCATCAAGAAGATAATAAAATCAATGAGTTATAGAGTTTGAGCCTGTTTTTTTATGGTGTTTAAAAAACTATGATTTTAGTTGCATTGAAAATTTTTGATGATATTGTAAAATTAGTTGTATGCTTTACAAGGAATTTCAGTCAATGAAAAAAATTATATTATTACTTACCGTTATCTTGTTACCCTCTTGTTACTCAACGCCAAAGGGAGGTGCTTATGTCTTAGATGCCGATAGATCTTCGGGAACTATTGAGATTGGATTTTCATATACTAACGAATGGATACCAATAAATCCTAATTCATTTGGCGAACAAATTGATTGGCAACAAGGAGAGCAAGAAGCAATCAGGGTTTGTCACAATTGGGGATATTCGAAAGAAATCTCTCCAATAAACCATAATATTCAAAGAAGAATAAACCGTGGCTCAACCTTTAATATGATATCTGCAACATGGTGGAAAAAATATCAGTGCGTTGGTAATCCTAATATGAAACATTAGAATTATATCAAGCAGAAAAGACTTTGTTATCGAAAAATAAAAGTTGTTTTAGCTTATGTTTTCTAACAATCATATTTATAATCAAAAAGGTATATCGTCGTCTAAATTTGGCTCAGGCTTTAATTTTCCATAATGTTCTTCAAAATAAGAAATTATAAATAATCCTACGCTTGTAATTGAATTGATGATAAAGGTAGAAAATAGACTATCATTTATAACATAATCCCCTTTTTGTTTGCCATGTGAAAAGGTTTTATCACTTCTTAAATTTTCTATTTCACTTGATATACATAGTAGCGAACTACCTATTTTTTTGATATTTTCCTGTAATTCCGGAGTTGGAAAAAATTTAAATTCCTTCAAAATTGTTTTTGTTAATTCATATAATGTATCTTTTTTATTATATGTAATTTTAGAGCGAGAATCTTGTAATATATGCTTAACAATTGTTTCCAATGTACTATTAGCTAGACCGATTGCTTGTGCTGGGTCTTCTAAAACAAGACTATATGCCTTGTCAAACATCTCTTTCGCATATGATATTCCTGTTTCTTCTGGTGTTAATTTTCTAATAAATGTCGGGAAAGCTGGTAGCACCATCGGAACAGCTATTCCTATATCAACAGCAACCCTTAACAAATCATCTTGAGGCATATTTGTTAATGTTTTAACTAAGTCGATAACATCTTTTCCTGTTTTATCTTTTTTGAAATATATATTGAAATTATATTCATCTTCATTATTCCAGTTATCATATCCTGTTATTTCAAGAAACTCTCTAATATATGCCTCAACTGCAATATATGTTTGATACTCATTAAAAATCTTTTGATTAATTTCTGCAATAAGCTCCATTTTATACTTTGGTCTTAGTTTCATTTTTTTTCCTTAGTTCAGTAATTATTGATTACTATGTAGGAATTTATTTTTCCAATCGCAAGCTTTTATCTTATTTTAAATCAACCTCGGGTTCCTAACAACCAGAAGTTATCCGGCTCAAAAATCAAAATTTTATCTCGAAAACCGCGAGTTCACTCCAGCCACAGTTCAAAAATCGTCAGAAATGGCGATTTTTTCTTTTTAAATCAATAACTTAGCTTGGTTCGAAAATTTATATCAAAATATGCATAAAAGTGAGTCATCTTCGAACCAATTTTTATGACTATCCTTAAAAATCAAGCATTTAACAATTTTGAGCCTTTTTTCTTGCCTATTTCATCTCATAACAAATTTTTATCATCTTTGAATATGAGATTACCAACCTCTGATTCATAACAACCAGAAGTTATTCCCATTGATTATCCTTTGTTTTTATTTGCCTTTAGTTCAGCCATATTCTTTGCAAATCTATGTAATTTATAATCTTTATGCTCTTCAACCAAGTCATGTATATTATAAATCATTTTTAGTTGAGCTAAAGTTATTTCTACATCAGCTAACTCATCAGCAATATTTTCAACATTACCGCGGTCTCGTAATTCTTTACATAATTCTTTAGTCAATTCAGACATCTCTTCAATAACCATTATCTTTTGTGATGTATTACCAAAGAATTCTATTGCGTCTTGGTAAATTTTATTTTCTTGTTCTTTGTCCATAGTTCAAACTCCATTATTTTAGCTTAGATTAAAACAAATAATTCAATAAAGCAACAATCAATTAAATATATCAAAATTTTATCTCGAAAACCGCAAGCTCACTCAAGTCATAACAGATAAGCCACCGTTTAAGGTGGCTTTTTGATATGTCTATTTCAAGCGGGGTTTTTGAGGGACAGGATTTTCGGCTGTTTCCGATTTGAAAGTCGTATTTTGCTCCCAAGTTTGATTGCGGCCTAAAAAAGCAATTTTTCCCCGAACAATTAATTTATCCCCATCGCGCCACAAGTCACAGCCATAAACTTTGCCCGTTTTCGGATCTAAAATTTTGCCACCTGTATATTTATCTTGTTTCTTTTCCATATCCCAGATAACATCCAACCCTTTGATGAAAGGTTTGTCCGGCAATTTTGCCACAGCATCTTTGTTTTGAAATAATTCAACGACGCGTCCGTATATTTTGCCTTGATATTCATAAATTTGAACGATACTTTTGGCCGTATTTGTTTCATCGTCAATTGTGGTCCAATAACCCACAACATCATCACCGGCCCAAGTCATGACAGGCATAAACACCATGATTAAAAGCAATATTTTTTTCATATTTTATTTCCTTATAAAAGTATAAATCACAGAAAGTATTTTAACAAAACCGATTGTTAATTCTATAAGTTTTTTATGTTTTTACACTATTGTGCGGTATTTTTATACTTTTCTCTCATCCGCCCCAAAAGATATGACAATTTTGCCGAAAGCATTTTTTTAGTCTTAATCACAATTGCTAAATAAATCACATTTGAAGAATTATCTTTAGAAATGCTTGAAATGTCTTGTATTTTTTTGTATTGACGATATAATAAACGAAGTGTTTAAAAAGGACGGTATTTGATGCAGGATTATACTATTGAAACCAATCACGTTTGCGCAAGGCAAATTTCTTTTTCGATCGAGAACGGCAAGTTGCATAACATCAAATTTTACGGCGGTTGTCCGGGAAATACTTTGGCCATCAGCAAATTGTTAGAAGGTGCAGATGCTGTTAAAACCGTGCAAATTCTCAAAGGAAACGACTGCGGCGGCAAAGGCACATCTTGTGCCGATCAGCTTGCGCGCGGTATTGAAGAGGCCTTAAAACAGACAAAAGAGGCCGTTTAAAAAATCGCTTTGCCGGCTTAAAAAAAATATCAACAAAAGGTGTAAAAATGCAATATTTTTACCAAAACAATCGTTCAAAAGACTTAATCGTGTTTTTTGCAGGTTGGGGGTGTGATGAAAATCAATTTACCAATTTACACGACAGGAAAGATGTTTTGATTTTGTATGATTATCAGGATTTAGAGCTGAATTTTAATTTTGAAAAATATCAAAATATTTATCTCATTGCATATTCGGCCGGTGTTTTAATAGCCGCTCTTATTGCAGACAAAATCAAAAATGTACGCCTTAAAGTTGCGGTTTGCGGCAATCCGTATTTGTTTGATGAAACTTTAGGCATTGACAACCAAACGATTGAAGTTTTTAAGGGCATTACGCTTGATAATTATTTGGATTTCAGAAGGAAATATATGGTGTTTTCGGATGAAGAATATGAAAAGTACAATGCGCTTCAATCTTTACGTACGGTTGAGAGTTGCATGGCAGAACTTGACGCTTTGCAAAAAATGTATGCGGTGCTAAAAGACAAAATCAATCCTCAATTTGATAAGGCCGTTATGGCTCAAAACGATTTGATATTTAAGATTGCGGCGCAAAAAGATTTTTACGGGCAAAAACTAAAGGTCATCGAAAATGCGAGGCACCATATCTTTTTTAAGGTGAAAAGTTTTGAAGATTTGCTTGAGATTTAAGCGAATCGATAAAAAATTGCGAAATTAAAACTATATCTAAAGTCATAGATTTTTTTTCTTTACATTCAAAAAAAAATGGTTTAACCTAAAGGGCAAGATGTTCGATTGAGCGTCTCTGGACCACAAATCCATTACAAGATGTCAGGCAGGACATAAAACTGCATTCCAGTCGAGGACTGGAAGGTGTCTGAATAAGGGAAGTTTTTCTCGAATAAGTCACGCTATCGTCTTGTAATAGTTTGTGCTTCCAGTCGCTTAACTCTTAAGCGATTTTTTGTAATGAATTTTTTTAAAAGGAATTGAAAAATGAAAACAAACGAACAAGGCCGTAGTATGGTTGAAATGCTTGGCGTGCTTGCTATTATCGGTGTGTTATCCGCTGGTGGCTTGGCCGGCTATTCAAAGGCGATGTTTAAACATAAATTGAACTCCACAATGGACCAAATCACAATGTTAGTCACCAACATCCGCACGATGTATGGAACGCAGGGTAATTATAATGGTCTTGCAACGAATGCAGTTGATTTGGGTATTGTCCCGCCAATAATGGGAAATGCTGTAGACTCCTTAACAAGTCCGTTTAAGGGAAAAGTTACAATTGCTGAAATTGATGCAAAAACAGGTGAGGCTGTAGCAGCAAATGCTACATCAACAGGATTTACTGTAAAATATGAAGATTTACCGACAGAAGCTTGTATTGCTTTGTCAACGGCTGATTTCGGCTCTGGTGCCGGTTCTGGTTTTATCGGTGTTCAAGCTGGAACGATTCCTTCTGCTAAACCCCATATCGGTTCTACGACCGAAGGTAAAGCTTTGAGCATGGATGCATCAACCGGCGCGTTAGCTGACGCAGCTTGCGGTGCAGCAGATAATGATGTGACTTGGTACTTCTATTAATCATTGTTGAGAAAGGAATAAAAACATGAAGAATAATGAAAACGGCCGTTCAATGGTCGAAATGCTTGGTGTCTTGGCCATCATCGGTGTGTTATCAGCCGGTGGTTTAGCAGGTTACTCTAAAGCCATGTTTAAGCATAAACTCAACTCCACCATGGAACAAATCACAATGCTTGTCACGAATATTCGTACGGCATATGGTAACCAAGGTAATTATAGTACTTTGACAGTTGCAGGTGCCAGAAAATTAGGGGCAATTCCTGCTGTGATGGGGACAGGTGCTACTTTGACAAACCCGTTTAAGGGTGCTGTTACAATTGGACCGTCAAAAGCCAGATCAACAGATACAGCTAATGGAACAGCTTTTACAGTAGAATATGATGGCTTACCAAAAGAAGCTTGCATTGCTTTGGCAACAGCTGACTTCGGCTCAGGCGCCGGTTCAGGTTTCATCGGTGTTGTTGTTGGTACGGCTGATCCTAATAATGCGGCTACACCGGAGGAAGGATCCTTGAACTTAGATGTATACATCGGACAAGGTAACGGAAGAAGTGCCGGCGGTGAAGGTGCTGGTGCGTATGGTGCTCAAGCGGCTTCTCGAACTGAAGGTCAAGCTTATTCAATGGCAGCAGCCGTGAGTGCTTGCACCGAGCAATCGAAAGTATCTTGGAAATTCTACTAAGCCGCAAGCTTAGCGGGATTATCCAAAAATTATTATGACCACATTCATTAATGTAATCCGCCGCGGGTTTCCTCACCCGCGGTTTTGATTTTTGCTTTGCAATTTGCACAAAATTTTCTTGACATCACTCAGGCAACTATATAAATTAAAGCTCGAACTTAATCATATACCAAAAGAGGCAGATTGTGATACTCGGTTTTTTTGTGGCGCTTTGTGTTTTTGTTGCTGATCAGCTGAGCAAATATTTTGTTTTTCGCTTTGTGGCAGAACATGGCGCGCCTTTGAAAGTGACGGATTTTTTTAACATCGTGGCGGCATTTAACAAAGGTGTCAGTTTTTCGATGTTTGACAACGGCGGTGATTGGGGGCGAATTGTTTTGATTTTGTTTGCCTTGGGGGTTGTTGTCTTTTTAAGCCTTTGGATGAAGGATGAAAAATCCGGTTTTGTGCGCATTTGCCTTGCGATGATCATCGGCGGTGCTTTGGGCAATGTGGTTGACAGATTGCGTCTTGGCGCGGTTTATGATTTTTTGGACTTTCATGTCGGGGCGCATCATTGGCCGGCTTTTAATGTGGCGGACAGTTTTATCTGTATCGGCGCGTTTTTAATTGTCTGTCATGCGCTGTTTTTGAATAAAAAAAATGTATAGAGGAGATTTTTTGATGAAAAAAATTGTTTTGATGATGATGGTTGTTTTTGCTTTATCAGGTTGTGCCAATGTCAAAAAATGGCTCGGCCTGAATAAGTCAACACCTGATGAAACAAAGATTGAAACGCGTGCGCCGCTCGTTTTGCCGCCGGATTTTGACGAACTGCCTTAAAAAAAGCAATTAAAAATGAATTTTTTGAAGTATTTATGTGCGTTGATGTTCTTTGCACTGAATGCAAGGGCAGAGCTTTTTGACGCAAAAGAGATGTATTTAAACAACGGTCTTCGCGTGATTGTGTCTGAAAATCATAAAGCACCCGTTGCAAAGGTTGTGCTTTTTTATAAAGTCGGTGCGATTGATGAAATTTCGGGCAAAAGCGGGCTTGCGCATCTTTTAGAGCATTTGATGTTTCGCGGTACAAAAAAAGTTCCTGCCTCAAACTTAAATGAAATCATGCATCAAAACGGTGTGGAATATAACGCTTATACCAGTGCCGATTTGACGGCATACCATGAAACGGTTGATATCTCGCGCTTAGAGCTTGTGCTTTTTTTGGAAGCCGACCGTATGACAAATCTTGATATCAGCGATGAGGCTTTTGAGGGCGAACAAAAAATTGTGTTTGAAGAGCGTCAGCAACGCATTGATAACAACCCGAAATCTTTGTTTAATGAAGAAGTTCATCACATTTTGTGGCAAAACACGCCCTATGCGCACCCGATTGCGGGTTTTAAGGACGATATCAAGCGTTTAACAAAAGAAGATGCACTTGACTTTTATCGCCGCTATTATGCGCCGGATAATGCCGTTTTGGTTATTTCGGGCGATATTACGCCGAAAGAGGGATTTGAACTTGCGCAAAAATACTTTGGAAAAATTGATAAAAAAAGCGATATACAAAGGCGTTTTGATGACGATTTTTCGGCTGTTTTGAGCGGCGGAAAATATCAAATTGAGAAGTATTTGGAACACACAAACCGCAAAAACATTGTGTTGCGTTATGTTGCACCTTCCGTTTTGACAGACCCGAAAAAAGCTTATGCGCTTGCTTTGTTTTCAAGCTATTTCGGCGAAAGTCAAAATTCTTACCTAAAAAAACAGCTTGTTGAAAAAGGAAAATTGGTTGAAGCTTCTTGTTCGGCAGACATTTATTCAAGAGGGCCGGGGACTTTTTATGTTGCGGCTTTGCCTATAAAAAACAGTGATGATGTTCAAAATTTTGCCGTTTTATCAGATGCTCTGAAACAAGCAATTGAGCGTTTGATGCCGGAAGATGTCGAAAAAGAAAAAAACAAAAATATGTCGTGGTTTGTTTATATCAAGGACAATCCCGAAGATGCGGCTTTTTTCTTGGGTAAAATGGCGGCGCTCGGATTTGGGCTTGAAGATATCCAAAATTATGAAAAAAATATTGAAAATGTCAGCTTTGACGATATTCAAAATACGGTTCGTGAGATGATTGAAAAATCCAAAAACGTGTACACTCTTTGTGCCCCGAAAGAGGAGCTTTAAGTCATGATAAAAAAAGTTATTTATGTCGTTTTGAATGCGTTTTTTGCCGCGTTGCTCATTTATGCTTTATACATTTTTTTAATGCAAAAAAATGACTTTGATGCGCAAAAGATTGTGCAAAATTCAGCCTTAAAAGGCAAAACGTTTGAGGCAAATGTTGAAGAAATTACTCTTGACGGCGGCAATAAAGCCTGGCTTTTGGCTGAAAACAGTGCGCCTCTTGTCGCGCTTGAGTTTTGTTTTGATAAATCAGGTTTTGCGTTTGATGATGATACAACACAAGGCCTTGCTCAAATGGCAGCTGAAATCTTGAGTTACGGCGGCGGCAGGTATGAAAATACGCGCCTCAATGATCTTTTGGAAGAAAATGCGATAGAACTTGATTTTAAGGTGTCAAGTGATGCGTTTTTTGTTTCAATGACGACGCCGAAAAATAACATCAAACTTGCATTTGATATCTTAAAAGATGTTTTGTTTTTGCCGCACTTGAAGCCGGAGCATCTTGAAATTGTGCGCCGCAAACAGCTGACGGCGATTGATATGCAAAATGAAAAGCCCGAAAAAGTCTTAAACAAAGAATTTAAAAAGGTTTTTTACGGTTCGCATCCGCTTTCAAGGAGCGCTTTAGGTCTTAAAGAAGATGTTGAAAAAATAGACATCGCTGATTTGAAAAATTTTTATCAAACCCGCTTTGTAGGAGATAACCTTATCATTGCCGTTGCCGGTGATGTCACAAAAGATGAGGCGGCGCATTTGTTAAACGGTTTATTTTCAGATTTGCCCTCAAGTTCTGAAAGCAAAAATTTGCTTGAACCGGATGCAAATTATCAGTTTGAAGAGTACAATATCAACCGCGATATGCCGCAGGTTTTGGCACATTTTGTTGCCAAAGGTGTCAAGCGGCTTGATGATGATTTTTATGCACTTTATATTGCAAATGAGATTTTCGGCGGTTCGGGGCTAAGCTCAAGACTTAATTTGATTGCGCGCGAAAAAGAGGGCTTGACCTATGGTGCTTATACATACCTAAATGACAATAAATATGCGCCGATGATTGAGGGCTCGTTTGCAACTTCAAAAGAAAATTATCAAAAAATGCGTCAAATTTTGCTTGAAGAATGGCAAAAAATGGCCGATTTCGGTGTTACGAAATCAGAATTTGAGGCTGTTCAAAACAATATGCTGACTTCATTTAATTTGCGTTTTATGTCATTGCCCGATATTGCTTCACAACTTTTATATATGCAAAAAAAGCATTTGGGGCTGGACTTTTTGAAAAAACGAAACGAATATGTAAAAAATACAACTTTAAATCAGGTCAATGCGGCGGCAAAAAAATATTTTGCCATTAAGCCCGCCGTTTTGACCATCGGCAACAATTAAAGAAAGGAACGATTAAATGTTTGCAAAAAATAAAAACAATACAAAAGCTTGGCAAAAACTTGAGGCAGAATATAAACGTTTTAAGAAAGTCGAAATGCGCGATTTGTTTAAAAAAGATGAAAAACGTGCGACAAAATATACCTTAAGTTTAGGCGATTTGACGCTTGATTATTCTAAAAACCGCTTTGATGCGGATGTCTTTGAGGCCTTAATCGATTTGGCAAAAGAACGCGGTGTTGAACAAAAACGTGATGATATGTTTTCGGCGCAAAAAATCAATTTTACGGAAAACAGAGCCGTGCTGCATACGGCTTTGCGCAATCGTTCAGGCCAATCCGTCGTGCTTGACGGCAAAAACGTGATGGACGATATCAATGCCGTTTTGATGAAAATGAAAAAGTTTTCTGATGATGTCAGATACGGCAAATTTAAGGGTTATACGGGTAAAAAGCTGACAAATATTGTCAATATCGGTATCGGCGGTTCTGATTTGGGCCCCGTAATGGTTTGTGAAGCCTTAAAAAAATATCAGATGAAAGACATTAATTGCTATTTTATCTCAAACATTGACGGTACGGCTTGTTATGAAACCTTAAAAAATCTTGATCCTGAAACAACGCTGTTTATTGTTGCCTCAAAGACATTTACGACGATTGAAACATTAACCAATGCCAAAACTTGTCGCAAATGGCTTGTCGATGCCTTAGGTGAACATGCGGTGGACAAACATTTTGTGGCCTTGTCGACCAACAGAGAAAAGGTGGTTGAGTTCGGCATCAATCCGGACAATATGTTTGCTTTTTGGGATTTTGTCGGCGGCAGATATTCGCTTTGGTCAGCCATCGGGCTTATTATTGCCATAGCTGTCGGTTTTGAAAATTTTGAAAAATTGCTTGAAGGCGCTTTTGCCATGGACGAACACTTCAAAACAGCACCGCTTGATAAAAATATGCCTGTGATTTTGGCGCTTCTCGGTATTTGGTATAACAACTTTTTTAATTTTCATCGCTATTGTGTTGTTCCGTACGATGAATACTTGAAGTATCTGCCGTCTTATTTGCAACAACTTGATATGGAAAGCAACGGCAAGAGTGTCGATAAAGACGGTGACTTTGTGTCTTATTCGACGGGACCGGCTATTTTCGGCGGGGCGGGAACAAACGTTCAGCACTCATTTTTCCAGCTTTTGCATCAGGGGACGGATTTGGTGCCCGTAGACTTTATTATTCCGGCAATTTCTCATAATGAAATAGGCGATCATCATCAAATTTTGCTTTCAAACGTATTGGCTCAGGGTGAGGCTTTAATGCGCGGTAAAACAGTTTTGGAAGCCGCAAACGAACTTAAAAAAGCCGGCAAATCCGATGATGAAGTTGAAGCCTTGAAAAAGTACAAAAGTTTTACGGGCAATCGTCCGTCAAATACGCTTTTGTGCAAAAAAATCGATCCGTTTACATTAGGCGAGATTATTGCGCTTTACGAACATAAAGTTTTTGTTCAGGGTGTAATTTGGAATATCAACTCGTTTGACCAAATGGGCGTTGAACTCGGCAAACAATTGGCGCTTAACATCTTGCCTGAACTCAAAGGAAAATCATTTGCGCTTGATCATGACGGCTCAACAATGTCACTGATTAAAAAGGTAAAGGCATTTAGAAAATAAAATGACGCTTCGCATTTTACCGGACAATTTAATCAATCAAATCGCGGCGGGTGAGGTTGTGGAACGCCCCTCATCCGTTGTTAAAGAGCTGATTGAAAATGCACTTGACGCTCAAGCTGACAAGATTGAGGTTACGCTCATTGACGGCGGCAAAAGCTTGATTGTTGTTGAAGACAACGGCAAAGGCATGACCAAAGACGAGCTTGAATTGTGCGTTGAACGGCACGCGACTTCAAAATTGGATGACGATAATTTATTTCATATCACGCAATTCGGCTTCAGGGGAGAGGCATTGCCTTCCATCGGGTCTGTTGCAAGGCTTTTGATTAAAAGTCGGCATAAAGGCAGTGATGACGGCTGGCAAATTGAACTTGCCGGGGGCAAAAAAACGGGTGTCATGCCGGCCGGAATTTCATCCGGAACGCGTATTGAGGTGCGTGATTTGTTTTATCTGACACCGGCTCGGCTTAAATTTTTGAAAACCGATGCGGCAGAGTTCGGTTATTGTCTTGATATGATTGAGAGACTTGCCATGGCCAATCCGAATGTGTCGTTTTATGTGACGCATAATGACAAGCAAAAATTGGCACTGAATGCCTGCCAAGGTGAGTTTTTTGACGCAAGATTGCGCCGCTTGGGTGAGATTATGGGGCGTGAATTTCAAGAAAACGCGCTCTTGATTAATGTTCAAAGAGAATATGCTCAAATTTCGGGTTATATCGGATTGCCGACCTTAAATAAGGCCAACTCTTTGAGCGAATATCTGTTTGTCAACGGCAGACCTGTTCGTGACAAGCTTCTTTTAGGGGCGATTAAAGGGGCATATCAGGATGTTTTGGCAAGCTCAAGATATCCGTATGTCGCGCTTTTTATTGATATTGACCCGATGTATGTGGATGTTAATGTCCATCCGCAAAAAGCAGAGGTCAGATTTGTAGACGGGGCTTTTGTGCGTTCGCTTTTGGTGACTTGGAAAAAATTGCACATAAGGAAGATATTTTTGCGCCTTCTTTTGAAACGGAACACAATCAGTTTTTGATGCGTGAAAATGTCCGCACAATGGATTCTGCATCGGCCGGACAAAATCGCTTTCAAAGTCATTTCGCAGGCACGCGATTGAGGCTGAAAGATTTTCCGGATTTGGCGGGTATGTATTCCGTTAAAGTCGATTTAAAAGATGACGAGCCGGTATCATCTCAAACAGCACCGGATGAAATGCCGCCTTTGGGCTTTGCAAAAGCACAATTTCACGATACATACATTATTTCGCAAACATCGGACAGCATTGTCATTATTGACCAGCATGCGGCGCATGAACGTATCGTGATGGAAAATTTCAAAGCAGGTCTTGCTCAAGAAAACAGCGTTGCGACCCAGATGCTTTTAATTCCTGAAATTGTGGAATTAAGCGTTTCGGAAAAAATGCGTATTTTGGAAAATGCGGACAATTTTGAAAAACTCGGATTGAAAGTTGAAGATTTTGGCTCAAAGGCCGTGATTGTGCGTGAGGTTCCGGCTTTGATCGCGGGGGCTGATACAAAAAAACTGATTAAAGATTTGGCCTCAGAAATCAATGAGTGGGGCAATGCCTTCAGCTTGACGGAAAAATTGCATAAAATTTGTGCCACAATGGCTTGCCACGGTTCTGTCAGAGCCGGCAGAAAGCTTAACATTGAAGAGATGAACAGACTTCTGCGTGATATGGAAAAGACGCCGCATTCTGGTCAATGCAACCACGGTCGTCCGACTTATGTCGAGCTCAAAATCAAAGATATCGAAAAACTTTTTGACCGTCGGTAAAAAGATAACAAAATACTTCAAAAAATATTTGACAACGGTGATTTTTTATGCCATCCTAAAAAAAGGATGGAAATTTTTCCGTCCAGTACCCTGATAGGGTACGGGGCTTTCAATAGCTCTTGTTACAGACAGTGAAGAATAACACTGTAATTTTGTGGTGTTTTTTTTGTTTTAAAAACACGATTATCCCCGAAATTTGTCGGGGTGCTGATGGCGTATGTTCAAGGATTTTTTTCCTAAAGGCCATTAGAGTCATCCTCTGTAACATGATTATTGAACACCCCGACTACCCGATTCGGGTGGTCTGTTTTTTTTAATCAAGTTTTTGAATAAAAGGGGATAAATTATGAAGAAATATGTTTTGATTTTTGGGCTTGTAGTGGCATGGAATGCAAATGCTGCAAATGATTGTGCAGATGGTGAACAAAATTGTTGGGACTGTGGCAAAACGGCTGATGATTTATGCACTGCGCGTTTAGAAGGCACAAACCTTACAATTACGGGTACGGGCGAAATGGAAGATTATGGTTGGTATAAAAGTGAAGGGGTGTATGTTACGACAGCGCCGTGGGGCAATACACCAAAGGGAAACACGGAAATCACGGATATCACGATTGACGGCATAACGCGCGTTGGTAATTCGGCTTTTTTAGGTGCGACAAATCTTGAAAACATAACGTTTTCGGATTCAGTTCTTGAAATCGGAGCAAACGCATTGCATTCATCAGGTTTAACACATCTTGAACTGCCGGCAAATCTAAAAGTGCTTGAAGGAGGTTCTATTCAAAATATTAAGTCAATTGACAATATCATTATACCGGATAGTGTTGAAACAATCGGAGATGCAGTTTTTAATCATTGGACATCAATTGAAAGCATCGTTATACCGGATTCAGTAAAAACACTTGGACATCATGTTTTTTCTAGTTGCGATAATCTCAAAAGTATTGTGCTTGGTGATGGGGTAACGTCAATTAATATAAAGTCTTTTTCAGGGACACTCGCTTATATCTATTGCCAAGATACGGCGGAACGTTCTTGCCAAGATTTAATCGGTGGAAATAATCCTGAAGCTTTGGGCAAATTAAAACGATACACAGTTGACAGCAACGGAAAAATCAAAGTCGGCTCAAAGACCTACGACAGTTTTGATGACTTGCCGAAATATGTCCTGCGGCGCATTTATACATTAAAAGAGGCTTTAGAAGCGGCCGGTAAAGTCAATTCAGTCAAAATCAGGTATCGCTAGCGTATTTTTTTTATCGGGTCTTGCTTGAAAAGACAAACTTGAGGCATATTTATCTTCATGAATATTCATTTTTCAAGGAGATAATTTTATGGGGACGCTTTTAAAATACCTTTTCTATGTTTTGATTATTGCCGCAATATATTTTATCGGTGTGGGCTTGTATCAGGGCACAATCACAAAAGATTCAACACTCGGCGAGGTAACCGATCGTGTCACTTCAAATACATCAGAGGCCGTTAAAGATGGCTACAACGCTACAAAAGACGCCGTTCAGGGCGGTATTGATGAAATTAAAAATGACGGCGAAAATGAAGTTCAGGTGATTGAAGAAGAAGTCAATAATTAATTATGCTGATTTTGGCTTAAAATTAAACTGAATGTCACTTCGTTTAAAAACAAAAAAATGTTTCACATCGAAGCATTTTTTTTGTTTGACTTTTGATATTTTATAAAGCATAATGAAAATGTAACCAAAATGGTTATGGTGTTTAACAGACACAGTCGACTGTGAACTCCTTTAAAAGAGGAGTTTCTGAGATAAGTGCATTCATGCGACGAATAAAGAAAACTGTAGTCGACAGTTCTGTTAGCTCCTCTTCCGTTTTTGGTTTATCTTAAACGGTTTTTTATTTTTTTATGGAGAAAATAATGAGAAAATGGGCTTTTATTTTTGCTTTAATTGCTTGTTTTGATGTCAATGCTTGGGAATCTTGCGGGACGGATGCAACGGGTAATACGGCAAATTGTGAATATCAAATTATTGACGGTACATTAACGATTCGCGGTGTCGGTGAAAACGGAAATATCGGATATTGGTGGAATGATGAAGGTTGGACAAATGAGGATTTTACAAGTCCGTGGAAAGGAAAGACATTTCAAAATATTATTGTTGAAGATTCTGTTAAAGATTTGGGAAGTTGGGGATTTTTTGGCGTTACAAGCCAAAATTTAATTCAATTACCAAATGTCGATACGATTGGTTATTCTGCTTTAAGGTCTGTGACGGCTCGTGAAGTCGTTATTTCTGATAGTACAAATTTGATTAGCGAGGGTGCTTTTGTAGAAGCGAATATACAAAAAATTGAACTTTCCGATTCTATTGAAACAATAGGACCTTGGGTCTTTCGCAACAGCCTGCTGAGAGATATAGTTATTCCTGACAATGTGAAAAATATCGATGTTTCTGCCTTTAGCGGTTGTTCAAATCTCCAATCTCTGACTATCGGTGAAAATACAATTTTGGGTGCAATATTTGATTGGTCCGGTGAAGAACGGTCTGAAAATCTGAATAACCTTAAAATTTACTGCACGGGGGATACGGCTAAATGCGACGCAAATTTGAAAGCGGCAGGTTATTCTGATTTCAAATCCGTCAAAGCAACAACACAAAAAATTAATGGTGTGACTTATGTTTATGATGATAAAGGTAAACTTGTCACGACATCCGGCAGACGAACAGAAAAACGTATCTATACTGTTGACGAAGCGAATCGGGTGAGCGGTAAAATCAATCGTTTTTCGATTCGCTATCGGTAGAGAATCTCGCAAAATCCCGTCTTTTGGGCGGAATTACCTTATTTTTTAGCGAATCGGATAAAGAATCGGTACATACATAAGCATATATTTATTAAAATTTTTTATGATTTTTTGCTTTGAAAAGTATTTTTTTGCCACTGAAGAGATTTTTTTTGAAAATTTAAAACGCGTTATTTCAATAAGTTATCAAAAAAAACAAAAAAATCAAAAAAAAATTTAAAAAAGGGGTTGACAAAGAAAAGCAGATAGTTTATAAGCACCCTCACAGCTTGAGAGCTGGTTATAAAACAGAGTAAATAAGAAGAGGATATACAGGCAGTATGCTTGAAGAAGATATGATGTCTGTATATAATAAGGAACCTAGAGAAATTCTTTATGAGTAATATATAGGCAGGATTAAGACAATCATTTAAGATGAGAGTTTGATCCTGGCTCAGAACGAACGCTGGCGGCAGGCTTAACACATGCAAGTTGAACGGGATTAGATTGGTAGCTTGC
>CADAAN010000015.1 GCA_902785935.1 uncultured Pseudomonadota bacterium | reverse complement strand
AAAATCTAAAAAAATATTAACACATTGATTTTGCGATGAAAAAAATTTTAAAAAAATCAAAAAAAGTTGTTGACTTTAAACGGTGGTTTAAATTGACCAACTAAAGTTTCAAAAAATAACGCTGTTTCAAAAGGATAAAATTTTTCTTTTAAAATGCTTCTGTTTATAAATTACGAAATTGATTGAAATTACGGCATCCACCGCTATAATACCCAAAATGTTATATATTTTAAGGAAAATTGAATGAAAGTGTTTAGTCAAATAAAAGCAGATAGCGCAAAGTTTTTTTCTTGTTTTTTCGGATTTTACTTATTCATATCTGTTTTTCGGCTGTTTACGACGGCAAGTTCGTTAAATTTTTTTTGGTATCAGGGATATCACATTTTATCTGCTTTGGTGTGTGCTTTTATATGCGCATTGTGGAAATATAATATCATAAACATCATTTTGCTTGTACTTGTATCGTTATTGTGGAGTCTTGCCGCTTTATGCAAAATAGGTGCAGGGATGGTGCTGACAGAACGCGAAATTGTTCAAACGATTGAAATCGGTGTCTCTTTTTATGCAATTTTTTCCATCATTCGATATAGCATAAGCTTTATCAAGAAAAAGTGGCTTTGCCGTGCTTTAAATGTATGCAACAATATTATGTTTTCTTTCGCAATGTTGCCGCCGTTGTTGATCATCGGATATTATGTCGTCAGCGATAAACACATGTTGTCTGCAAATATTTTGCTGACCCTGTTTCAGACAAATTATGACGAAGTTGTTTCTTATTTGGTAGAACAAAATATTTTACTATGGGTATTGTCTGTTTCGGCTATTATCTTTATTATAGCATTCTTAAATTACCTTTTTTCCAAAACCAAAAGAAACGGCAATCATTTTAAGATATTAGCCTGCAACATCATACTCATGATATATATGGTTATTTCTGTATTTCCGAAGCTCAGTTCAAGTTTTGTGATAGGTATGATTGCAAGGGTTTCTGATACATTGCAGGAATATAAAGAATACAACAAAATAAGTGCGTCACGCGCAAAAAGAATAGAACAGCTTCGTTCGGTGATTAAATATGACGAAGAGCCTCAACTTCATGTGTTGGTGATGGGGGAATCAACAGTAAGCCACCATTTATCGGCTTTCGGGTATAACAGAAAGACGACGCCTTGGCTTGATCAATTGAAAGAAGACGGTAAAAATGTTGTATTGTATCCCAAAGCCTATTCAAACAATATTCAAACGGTTATGTCCGTTCAATTTGCGCTGACTTCACAAAATCAATACGATAAATCTGTTTTAGCCGATGCCTATTCTGTGACGGAGGTTGCATCTGCCGCTGGTTATGATACTTATTGGATTTCAAATCAGATGCATCATAAATCTTACGACACACCGATTAATACAATAGGAAACGGCGCAGATCATCAAGTATATATCAACGAATTTTGGGGAAATAAATTATTGACCATGTATTATGATGAAAAGTTGGCGGATTATTTTCCTGATGTCAAACAAGATGGCAAAACATTTGTTATATTTCATTTGATGGGCTGCCACAATGTCTATAATGATCGCTATCCTGAGAGTTATGAATTTTTTAAAGACGGACTGGATGCAAGAGTAGATGCATATGACAACTGTGTCAGGTATAATGATTATGTTCTGTCACTTTTGTACGAAAAAGCAGTTCATAACGACAATTTTATGTCATTTACGTTTTTATCCGATCATGGTGAAGATCCGGACAAAGGGTTGACTCATGATTATTCAAAATTCACATGGAATATGGCACATATTCCGTTCTTCAGCATATTTTCTGAAAAATTTGCAAACCAGCATGTCGACATTATCAAAGCTCTTGAAAGCAATGCAAACAAGCCTTGGACCAGCGATTTATTGTATAATGAAATGCTCCATATATTAGGTATTTTTGGTGCTCCCGGAGAAAACGAACATTTTGATATATCATCCATGCATTATCATATGCCATACGATAAATTGACCATCATTGAAGGGCAAAAATATATTAAAGACGACAATGAAAAATAGCGCAATCCTGCAAAATTTTTGCATATTTCAATCTTAATCATAAGGAAAAATCATGATTGACTATATTTGCACAAATCGCTTAAGAGAAGATGATGCACGCAAAATTTTTAAGTCTGTCGGTTGGGATGTGCCCTGTTCAAAATCAGAATTTTTTGATGAAAATCAATTGCAAATTTGCGCTTATAAAGACCAAGAGCTTGTCGGTTTTATCAGTGGTTTTGTGCGCCGCCTTGATTCAAAAGGAGATGTTGCTTACGTATCCTTTGTATGCGTTTTGCCGCAATATCAATGCCTTGGCATAGGACATGAATTAATTAACCGTTTTAAGAATGAACATAAAGACAAAGTTTTGTATTTTATAGTGTCCTCGTATGCCGGTGCAGACGCTTTTTATAAAAAATGCGGTTTTATTTATGATGAAGAAAGCCGATTAATGATTGCAAAGATTTAATGAAAAATAAATTATTGTATTTGACCTTGCTGATGTTGACTTTATTGATAAGAAGCTAAATTAGCTCTCACTTATGATTTAAAACAAGCCAAAATAAATCAAATTTTGTATTGCCGATATGCAAAAATAGTCGGAGAAATGATTGATATGAAAAAGAATTAAACATGCCTCAAATCAAGTTATTAATAAAACAAGTGATGATATGTGAAGCGATTTTACTAATGTCTAAATTTTTCTTGCAGTTTCTGTAAGAACAGATTAGCTGCTGCAGAACGTACGGAAGATTTGTTCCAAACAATATTTAATTTTGCTTCTACTTTAGGTTCAAGCGGTCTGAAGCAAAGCGGGCTTTTATCAGAAGTATCAGCCAATTTATCCAAGGTTATCGCATATCCGATACCTGATTTAACCATTATGGCAGCATTAAATATCAAATTATATGTTGCAACGGTATTCAAACTGTCAAACTGTCCATGAAACCATTTAAAAAACTCGTTGTTTGGTGATTTCTTTATCGCTTGGCGAGAATTTATCAAAGGCAAGCCTTTTAAGTCTTCAAGTTTGACTGATTTATATTGCGCCAACGGACAATCTTTACGCATCAAAACACCCCAAACATCAGCAACCGGCAGGGTAACACTATCATATTTTGATGTATCGTTATGTTGCACCAAAAGTCCGAAATCCAAAAGTTTCTTATCCAGCTTTTCCATAACATCTTCGGCATTACCGGAATAGAGGTGGAATGTAATATTCGGGTGTGTGATGCGTATTTCTTTGATAACATCTGCAATATATTCCATGGCGTCAGTTTCGCCACCACCGATATAAACATCGCCCTTAATGTCAACACCCGAAGAAATGATGTCCCTCTTGGTTTTATCAACCATTTCAATGATTTCTTCGGCACGGTCTTTTAGAAGCATACCTTCATCGGTCAGCGTGATTTTGTATTTTCCACGTACAAAGAGCTTTTGTTTGAGTTCATATTCCAAATCTTGCAACTGACGGGTTAAAGTCGGTTGAGTTAGATGTAAAGCATTTGCCGCAGCAGTAATACTTCCTTCGTTGGCAACAGCTAAAAAATATTTCAGAACTCTTATTTCCATGAGGAAAAGATACAATACTTAAATATGCCTGTCAAGTATATTTAAGTATTCATAATAAGTATTTGCTATATTAAAACGGACACAGTATATTGATATCAGATAAACCAAATATAGGAGAATATAATGAATATGAAAACTTTTTGTACATGCGGTATGGCAACATTAGCTTTGGTTTTTGCCGCACCGGATAATGCTTTTAGCTCATCAACCGATGCTTCTTGGGATAAAGTTTTTCCTCAATCTGATAATGTTGACGTGAAGAAAGTAACATTTAAAAATCGTTTCGGCATTGAGTTGGTCGGTGACTTATATGAGCCGAAGGAAAAACCTGAAGGAAAAATGCAAGCCATTGCTGTTTCAGGCCCCTTTGGTGCGGTTAAAGAGCAATCTTCCGGACTTTATGCGCAAACTTTGGCAGAAAGAGGTTTTGTTACCTTAGCGTTTGACCCGTCATTTACAGGTGAATCAGGTGGCGAAGTTCGTAATGTGGCATCGCCGGACATCAATACAGATGATTTTAGTGCGGCTATTGATTATCTGACCACTTTGCCGGAAGTTGATGAAAACAAAATCGGTATTGTCGGCATCTGCGGTTGGGGCGGATTTGCTTTGAATGCGGCAGCTCAAGATACCCGTATTAAGGCAACTGTTACATCAACAATGTATGATATGACAAGAGTAACGGCACACGGCTATAATGATTCTATGTCTGCTGAAGATTTGTATAAAATGCGCCAGGATTTAAACAATCAACGCACAAGAGAAGCACAAGGTGCACCGATTGCCGGCGCTCCGGGACTACCTGATAAATTAACCGGTGATGAGCCACAGTTCGTTCAAGACTACTTCAACTATTATAAAACAAAAACCGGTTTTCATCCTCGCTCTATCAATTCTAACGGACATTGGAATGTTACATCGGCATTATCTTTAATTACGCAACCGATTTTGGCTTATGCTGACACCATTAAATCGCCGGTATTGATGATACATGGCCAAAAAGCTCACAGCCGTTATTTTTCGGAAGATGCATACAAAAAGCTTAAAGGTGACAACAAAGAACTGATGATTATTCCGAACGCAAACCATACTGATTTATATTACAAGATGGATGTTATACCGTTTGATAAAATGGAACAGTTCTTTAAGACCAATTTGAAATAATGCGTGAATTGCAACAAATATTAAGACTGTTGGTGTCGGTAATTATTTTATCGGCATCAACAGCACTAGCTTTGGAGACGGAAACAATGCAAATGAAGATAGGCGATAAAGCATATTCGGTTGTTTTGAATGACAATAACACAACAAAAGCCTTACGAGAACTCTTACCAATGACGGTTACAATGGCAGAATTTAACGGTAATGAAAAGTATTACCTTTTGCACAACTCATTGCCGAGCAGACCTGAACACATTGGGCAAATAAAATCAGGTGATATCATGCTGTTTGGTGATGACAGTTTAGTTGTGTTTTACAAAGATTTTAAGACAACATACTCATATACACGTATAGGACATATAGAAAATGCGGCTGATTTAGAGCAAACACTTGGTCGTGGCAGTGTAACCATAACTTTTGAATAGAAAGGATAATAAAATGAAGAATGTATTGATAATTTCATCAAGTTTGCGTGGCGGGAGTAATTCAGAGATTTTAGCGCACGAGGCCGAAAGAGGTGCAAAAGATGCCGGTAATGTTGTTGAGTTTCTAAGCCTTAAAGGCAAAGATATTAAGTTTTGCATCGGTTGTTTAAGTTGTCAGCAAACCCACAAATGTATTTTGAAAGATGATATGGCAGATTTAATCGGCAAAGTGCAAAATGCAGATGCCATCATTTTTGCAACGCCGATTTATTATTACGAAATGAGTGGACAATTGAAAACATTTTTAGATCGTTGCAATCCGTTATATTCGCAAGAAAACAAGTTTAAAGATGTTTATTTAATAACATCAGCCTACGATAGTTCTGAAAAAGCCGCAGACAGAGCAATCAATGGTCTTAAAGGTTGGATAGAATGCTTTGAACAATCCCGCTTTGTAGGGGCATTGATAGGTGGAGGTATAGATGCTCCGAAATCAGCCGCAAGTCGTGAAGATTTACTCAAAAATGCTTATGAACTGGGGAAAAATATTTAACTTACGGACTATTTCTATGACAATGTGGATTATAATTTTCTGGGTAAGCATTGCATTTGCTATAACGACATTATTTTATATCGGGGCAAGAATACCAAATCTATTGGAATTTATTAATTTCGCTGAATGGGGCAAATTTAAGCAATTTTCTTTAGGCTTGATGATAACATTAGGGCTTGCCGGAATAATTGCACTTTGCATTGATTTTATAAATGCAATTGTCTGTGTTATGTATTTGGCTATGATTTGGGTTGTTAGTGATTTTGTTTTTTGGCTGTTACAGAAAATCAATGGTTTTACATATGCACACTATTATGCCGGTTGGATAGCATTATTGTTAAGTATCATAGTATTAAGTATCGGATGGTACTTAGACCATCACGTATGGCAAACGAATTATGAATTAATAACAAACAAGAATATACCAAATATAAAAATTGCGATGTTTGCAGATTCACATATCGGGACAACTTTTGATGATAAAGGCTTTGCAAAACATCTCAAAGCCATTCAAGCACAAAATCCGGATATATTGGTTATTGTCGGTGATTACGTTGACGATGGAACAACAAGAGAGCAAATGATAAATGCTACCCGCACATTAGGGCAAATAAAAACAAAATATGGAATTTATTATGTTTCCGGCAATCATGACAAAGGCTATTATGGCGCGCTACATCGAGGATTTTCGGAAGATAATTTGTTTAATGAACTTAAAAAAAACGATATCAATATATTGCAAGATGAGAGCGTTCTTATAGATAATTCGTTTTATATCATCGGGCGAAAAGATTATTCTGTTGAGCATGAACAAGGCGGTCATCGAAAAACCATAAAAGAATTAAGCAAGGATTTAGATAAGAGCAAATATATGATTATTTTAGACCATCAACCGGTAGAATATAACAAAGAAGCTGAGGCAAAAGTTGATTTGGTATTAAACGGACATACACACGGAGGACAATTGTTTCCATTTAACCAAATTGGTCAATGGATAAAAGCCAACGATTTAGTATATGGTCATGAAAAACGAAAAAATACGGATTTTGTTGTCACTTCCGGTATATCCGATTGGGCGATTAAATTCAAAACCGCAACAAAATCAGAATTTGTTATCATTAATATAAAGAAAGGAAGAAACATATGAAAGTATTGCTCATAAATGGTAGCCCGCATAAAAGTGGATGCACATTTACCGCTTTAAGTGAAGTGGCGAATACCCTCAATAAAAGCGGTATTGAAACGGAAATATATCACATTGGGGTCAAACCTATATCCGGATGTATCGCTTGCCGAAAATGTCACGAAACCGGCAAATGTGTCTTTAATGATGGTGTCAATGAACTTAGTACCCGATTGGATGAGTTTGACGGCATTATTTTGGGAAGCCCCGTTTATTACGCTGGACCATCCGGGCAAATGTGCGCATTTTGCGACAGATTTTTCTTTTCTAATTTCGGAAAATTTGCCGGCAAATTGGGAGCTTCCGTTGTATCCTGTCGCAGAGGTGGTGCAACAGCCTCTTTTGACCGCTTAAATAAATACTTCACAATGAACAATATGATTGTCGTCAGCTCTCAATATTGGAATATGGTACATGGACATACACCTGATGATGTCAGAAAAGACAAAGAGGGCCTGCAAACCATGCGTACACTGGGACAGAATATAGCATGGCTCTTAAAATGTATTGAAATTGGGAAAAAAAATGGTATTAATAGACCAGAATATGAACCGATTACATTTACCAGTTTTTCGGATGGAAAATAAAAATGAAAGGAAAATATAAAATGAAAAAACTTTTATTAGCAATTTTGATAGGTGGAGCTTTAATGGCAAACACCGCTAAAGCCAGAACATTGGTGGCATATTTTACTTTAACAGGTAATACGGAAAAAGCGGCAAAAATAATTGCCGAAGAAACAAATGCGGATTTATATCAAATCGAATTGGTTACACCGTATCCGTCAGAATATAAAGAGCAAACAGAACTCGCTAAAAAAGAATTGTCTGAAGGCACTTTGCCGGCAATTAAACCTTGGCCGGAAAATATCGGCGAATATGATGTTGTTTTTGTCGGTTCACCGGTTTGGTGGGGAACAATGGCAACACCGGTCAGAACATTTTTGGCATCGGGTGTGCTTAAAGGCAAAACCGTTATTCCGTTTGTTACACACGGAGGTGGCGGTGCCGATAATTCATTTGCCGACACGGCAAAATTGTGTGAAGGCTGCAACGTTATTACGGACGGTTGGTCAAATTACGGAAGTATCACAATGGGTGTGGGCAGATGGGCAAAGAAAAGCTTGGAAGAAGCAACAAAATAAAGCAGTTAATCCAACCGCTCAGAACAATAACGCAGGCCTGTTTTATGGCAGGTCTGTTTTTGCCTTTAATTCATCCGGAAACAGCGGCGCACTATCTTTTTTGGACGGTGTTGGCGGTGGGTGTATTTTTTTGCGGTTGGGTCTGTCCTTTCGGGGCAGTTCAGGATTGGATCGGTTGGATTGCAGAAAAATGTAAATTGCCGCGTCTTAAAATGCCTCACAAGATTCAAAGATATCTGCAATTTTCACGTTATATATTCTTTGCTCTAATGTTTTTTGGAATAACTTTTTCATTTTTAAATGCTCGGTTTTATTTTCAGGATAATTTAACGCATAATATGCTGTCATGGACAAGCGGTATCACTTTAGCAACCTTTTTGATTATCAGCTTATTTTTTGACAGGCCGTTTTGTAATTATTTTTGTATGAAAGGAGCGGCTGACGGATTGATGAGCGTTGTTCGCCCGATCAGCATAAAGCGCAATAACAAAATGTGTGTGCATTGCCATTTATGCGATACAGTATGCCCGATGAATGTACCGGTGGAAAATACAATTTTTGTCCGACATCTGAATTGCATTAATTGTATGAAGTGCTTGAGTGTTTGCCCTAAAAACTGTATAAAATTTAATTTAATGAATATTCATCTTAAAAAGGAGAAAAAATGAACATTTATGATTACAGTATTCCAAAACCAAACGGTAAAGAACTAAAACTTGCAGATTTCAAAGGCAAAGTGTTACTGATTGTGAACACAGCGACCGGATGCGGATTTACACCGCAATATGAGGTAATAGAAGCTCTTTATGAAAAATATCACGATAAAGGTTTCGAGGTGATAGATATTCCATGCAATCAGTTCGGTCATCAAACTCCAGGGACAGATGCCGAAGTGCATGAATTTTGCCAGCTTCATTACAATACCATGTTTGAGCAGATGAAAAAATCTAATGTCAACGGTGTAAATCAGTTGCCGCTTTATGGCTACTTAAAATCACAAAAGGGTTTTGCCGGATTTGGAGAACACCAGTATAGTAAACTTTTAGAAGAAATGCTTGCTAAAAAAGATAAAGATTGGGCCTCAAGCTCGGATATCAAGTGGAATTTCACCAAGTTTTTAGTTAATCGTGATGGTGAAGTGGTTGAGCGTTTTGAACCGACTGCGGATATGAATGAGATGGAAGCAAAAATCGCTGAACTGATTTGAGCAAATAGAGAATTTTATAAAATGCTTTAAATTCAAAATGTGTAATTTAAGCCGCATCTAGCCATCGAGCTTAAAGACTAATCTGATTTAAAAATATAAATTTCAGCATCTTTATTCATCAGATTTATCAAAAAGGCGGATAAGCTCATCTATTTTGTGCTCTTGTTCTATAACAGATGCCTTAAACGAAGCGGCAACACAATGCTTGATATGTTTACTTAAAATATTTTTTTCAACGCTTTTTAAAGCAGAACGTACTGCCTTGATTTGGTTGACAATATCCACGCAATAACGTTCTTCCTCTATCATCTTTTTAATCCCGTCTATTTGCCCTGATATGCGGTTAAGACGGGGTAAGTTTTCTGAATGGTTTGGTTTTAGAAGTATAACCATTGCCTATCCTATTTATGATCGACGCAATGACAAGAATCGCAACATTTTTTTTCTTTTGTACACTCACAGTTATCTGTGCAAGTACATTTTTCTCCACAGTGGCATTCTTTATCATTCTTACCACATTGGCAATTGTCACCACATTGGCAATTTTCACATGTACAATTCGGATTATTGCATTTTCCCATTTTTATTCTCCTGTTAAAAGATTATCTTTAAATATACATATACCCCCTATATGTATCTTGTCAAGATATTATTTAAAAAATTAAAAAGCAAATATCATCAAAAAAAATTAAACTCTGGACATTCCAAATTACATATAGTAAATACAAACAGATTTAAGGAGATAAACATGGAAAAACTTGGAAACCATAAAGCGGCGATGAAACGCTTTGAAACAATGATTAACACCGCAGATTCAAATATCGCCAAAGAACTTGTGGCCGATGATGCGCCATTTTATACGCCGGCATCGCCGACACCACTTTACGGGGGTGAAGGCTATCTTTCGGTTGTTCACTGGATGCGCCAAAGTTTTCCTGATGTTCAATGGAAATTAGAAGAAATGGTTGCCGAAGGCAATATTGTCGCTGTGCGTTGGACATTAACCGGCACGCATAAAGGTGCGTTTATAGGAATGCCCGCCACCGGCAAACATTTTTCTACTTCGGTAATGAATTTTTATTATTTCAACGACGAGGGCAAAGTCATAAATGACATCGCCGCCGAAGGTATGATCGGTATTTTGCGCGGCATAGGTATGTTTGAAAAATAGTCTATCACACAAATCAGTATTGGCAATGTAGTTTATTTGCATTACCATAAACTAAAAAACAGGCTATTTACTCTACATCAAAATTAAAATAAATATCTTTGTAGGGCTCATCTTCTAAAGTAAAATGCCACCATTCAGAATCCAAGCCTTTAAAACCTGCTTTTATCATTGCATCATGCAAAATACGGCGATTGTTTTTTTGTTCATCGCTCAGGCCTGCATAATCAGGGTGAGAAATTTCGCTGAACAAATCAAAAGTGCCTCCCATATCGACAGGATCGCCATTTTTTTTGATGATTGTTAAATCAACAGTACTTCCTCTCGTATGCCCTGATTTTGCCATGATGTAGTTTCCGGCAAGCAGGTCTGATTTTTCTAAAGATGGATAAAAAGATTTGTCACCGGCATCATTCGGATCATTAATCCATTTTACAAAATGATTAACAGCTTTTTGCGGGCGATACGAATCCCATATAAGCAACCGATAACCTTGTGCACGCAAATCTTCAGCCGCTAGTGCCAATGCTTTTAAGGCTTTCTTGGTTAAATAGGCACGCGGTGCGTGATAACCATCAATTTTATGCCCTGTAAAATTATTAGAAGAATAATAACGAATATCAAATGCAACATCGTCAATCATTGAACTGATTTCGGCAAAATCAGATTTGTCATCTGAGATTATTTCTGCCATTGTAGGAATCGTCATATTAATTATTAAAATTAGGGTCAATAAAAACTGTTTCATGTAATTTTCCTTTCAAAAAATTATATTCTTTTAATCTTTATAAACAAATTTTTTTCTCCTTACAAACTAAATTTTATTTGTTATCCGTAAAATTACGATGAAAAAAAATTTCATCATAGAACCGAGAGGTTCGGGGCTGTCGTAGGCTCTTTATACTGGTGATACGTATGAAATAGTGTCACATTTGATGCTGTTTTTTTGTATCAAATTTCCCCGCATGGCGGGGAGATTATGGCGCATGCTCATGGAAAGCAAATTCCAAGCTGACGATAAGTCAGATTGGCAAGTGCAGCTTACACACTGGCGGCTTCAATGATTGAATTGTCGCCGATTTTATTCTGCCGTTATCTTGAAAATAACAACAAATGTTGATAAAAATCTGGAGCTTAACCTTTATGATTTTTAAGGCTTCTCTGACAAAAATTTTTATCTTTTTTTTCTTTTTTGTTTCTAAGTCTTTTTTTTGATTGAAGTTTGATTTATTTTGCGCATATAATACGTAAAAAGCAAAAAAAAGAGAAAAAAGCGATGAAATTGATTTATATTTTAACACTTTTTGTCAGTATGGGGCTTTTTAATTCATGTGGCGAAAAAGTTGTTTTTGATCGTGCAAATACGCAGGAATATCGTATTATCAAAAAGGCACAAAAAAGACCTGATAACGTTTACGGCACATATTTGGCCGGAAGAATTGCTCATATGCGCCAAAGTTATGATACAGCTGCCGCATATTATATCAAATCGCTTAATCTCGGTACAAAATCAGATGACCTTGTAAGCAATGTCTATTTGCTTCTTGCATCTGAAGGAAATATTTCAAAATCGGCAGAATACGCCTTAAAAGCACAGCAAGCGGGCGACAAAAGCAACCTTATTGCCTTTATTTTAATGACTGAGAATATGAAGCAAAATCGTTTTGACGTAGCGCTTGAAAATACAAAATTAATTGAAGATAAACCTTTTAAAGACAATATCTTACCGCTTTTCCAAGCGTGGATTTATGCCTCTCTGGATCAAAAACAAGAAGCACTTGAAATTTTGGAAAAATTAAAAAAAGAAAAATCTTTACATCCGCTTTATCACATGCACAGAGGTATGATTAATGATTATTTCGGCGATACTGATGCAGCTTTCGCAGATTATGAGGTTATTGTTAATGATGAAGCTCTGCCTCTTTCGTTCAGATTTTTGGAAATTATCGGTAATTTTTATATTCGAAATGGCCAAAAGGATAAAATTCTTGATGTTGCACGCAAATACTCAATCCAAAATCAGCAAACGCCTCTTTTAGAATCTCTTGTCCAAAGTTTTGAACAAGCACAAAGTGAAGGTTTAAGAAAATATATTGATACACCGCAAAAGGGATTTGCTGAAGCTATGTTCAATGTCGGCACAATTTTCAGAGGCTTTCAAAATGAGGCAGCACAACTTTTTACATCGCTCGTTTTATACCTCAATGACGATTTTGATGTGGCTCGTGTTTCGCTTGGAGAACTTTATGAGCAGGCACATCGCAATCAGCGCGCAATTGATGAATACTTAAAAATTAAAGAGACATCGCCGGTTTACTATGTTGCACAACTTAAAATTGCAACAAATTATGCCGAGATAAAGCAACAGGAAAAAGCGTTTGAAACACTGACAAATCTTTTGAAAAATTATCCATCAAACGAGCAAATCACATTCCGTTTGGGAGAACTCAGCCGCGTGATGGGCAAATATCTGCAAGCAACTGATTATTACCTCAAAACGCTTGATAAATTGCCATTGCAAGATAAAGATCGTTGGCTGATTTATTATGCTTTGGGGATATCTTATGAGCGCCAGCAACAATGGGACAAAGCCGAAGATGCTTTTCAAAAAGCATTGGAACTGAGCAATCGTCACCCGATTGTATTAAATTATCTCGGGTATTCATGGCTTGATCGTGACATCAATACGGATGAGGCAATTTTTATGGTATTTGAAGCACATTATAAAGCGCCCGAAGACGGACATATCATAGACAGCTTGGGTTGGGCTTTATATAAAATGGGTAAATATCAAGATGCCGTCAAGGTTTTGGAGCGTGCGTCTGAATATTTGCCGTCAAATGCCGTTATTTTTGACCATTTGGGTGATGCTTATTGGTATGCCGGGCGTAAAAACGAAGCTCGTTTTCAATGGGGGCATGCGCTTCAGGCAACGGAAGATAAAGAAGATTTAGATGAAAACTTTGTTCGTCAGAAAATTGAAAACGGCCTTGAAAAAAGGGATCCCGTGACCTTTGACGAATCGCTTTTGTTAGAGCGCTTGAAAAAATTTGAAGGTCAAAAATAAAAGACGCTTTTTTCTAAATATTGAAATTTTTAAAGTATGTCATATATCTTTCAAAAATAAATTTTTGAAAGGTTGAATGATGGAAGTTTTTTTGTTTGCTGCATTGATTTTTATCTATATTTTGATGGCTTTTTCAGTGCCTGATTTAATTGTTCGTCGCGTATGGTTGTTGGGCTTTGTCAGTGCATTTGCCCTCACGGCAATTTCGATTCTGTTCATCAGCAGTGAAAAACAAACAGTTTTGGTGCAGGAAAGTGAAATGAACTGGTATTATTTTTTATATCTTTTCGGTTCTATGGCTGTTATTTTGGGACTTATCAACCTTTGGATTTACCGAAAAGGCGTATTAGAACTGTTTCAAAAAGACAGCAATAATGCGGATTAAAGCCGTTAAACAGCCCATAAATGACAATAAAAATAAGATGCTTTTGACTTTATAAATCTCGCTTAAAAATGATTTTTAAAGACATTTTTTATTGCAGAAAAAAATTTTATCCATTTGAAATAACAATATTTTTTGGTGCTAAAGCTGGTCAATTTAAACCACCGTTTAAAGTCAACATCGCAAAATCAATGTGTTAATATTTTTTTAGATTTTTTAAATGCTGGTGAAATTAAACGGTGGTTTTGTTACAATTAGACAAAATGGTACAAAATTTTCAAGAAGGGACAAAGCGATGAATAACAGTGAAATTTTAGATAGTATGTGGGGAAAAGTTGGTTTTCTAAGAGATGAAGATGTCAAAAGTATTAGAGATCTTGTAGAAAGTGAGGTTAATGGAGAGAAATTATTCAACTGGTTTGATCATTCCTCGTTCGGGAACACAGATGCTTTGCTTGCTGCTGATGATATGCTGAGTACTGTTGAAGCAATTCTAGAATCTGACATTAGAGATAAAAAAAATCAAAATACGAGCGTATCTGATGAAATGAAAGATTTGGTATCATTTGTTGTCAAAAGTAGAGAATTTTTAAATCATCCTATGCCAGACATGGATTTTAATGATTTTTTATCTCTATATGATCGAAGAAAATTAACAAATCCGCTAATGGAATTGGAAGAAGAATTAAAGAAAGAACAATATCCATTACAAGCTGCTCAGGAATTTGTAAAACAAGATAGATCAGGTGAGCACTTTTCATTCATGCCTTTCGGGCCTATAGATGCTGATGATTGGTCTGAAATTGATGAACACGCTAAAATTTATAACCAAAAAATTGAGTACCACCTAAAGAACATTTTAGATTCTTCTACAAATAGAAGTTTAACAGATGAAGAAGTTAAAGTGGCTTGTGATTTACTTGAAAAAGTAGATACAGGGTCAGGATATGTCCTTACTGATGAAATTCTTAATATTGGAGGTCTGATTGAATCAAAATTAATTAATGAAATGAAACCTTTTTCAGATTTTCATAAAAGTCTAAAAAAATGTGAAAGTATTTATACAGAGTATTCAACAGAGGCCACATTAATGGATAAAATTGTTGTGGATTGTATCTCTCAAAATAACATCGACAGATTAGAATATCTTCAAGAAAATGGCGTTGATTTAAAAGAAACTCAAAAACACGATGTTGAACAAATGCTTGATGATTCAACAAATTTATTCAAGTATGCTCAAACGCCAGAAATGGTTGATTTCTTGGCTAAAGCAGGATGTGATATTAATATTCCTATTGAAAGAATGTGTCCAAATTTTGTTGACCCTACCAATAACGGGCCATATTCTTTATTATGTGATGCAATGGACAGACAAGTACCAATTGAGGTTATTAATCACCTGATCAAAGCAGGAGCTAAGATTGAAAGCGACTGTGAGCAAGTACTTTGGGGTTATCGGTTTGAAGCTCAATGTGCACAAGAATATCAAACAAACGAGAATCATTCAAAAAAGGATTTTTATTCCAATCTTGCAGAAATAGAAAGGTTTATTCAAAAAGTTGATCCGACGGCGTTTGTCGAACAACGAAGAAAGGAAATTGATAAGCGCTTAAAAGAGCATAAAAATGGTGGAGCAGATGCCAAAGTTTCAGGTTTAGCTGTCAATGATGAATTGGTTAAGATGCACGACAGCATCGGCATCGTCACGCCCGAAAAAGCCAAAACGCTTTCGCCTATCATCAAAGAAGCGATTTTGGAAAAGAGAAAACATAAAAAATAATCTTTTCTTTATTACCAAAAAAAACCCTTGCATTAAAGCAAGGGTTTTGCATCACTTCAGATTTTTGACATAGACAACACTATAACCTCGTTGAGGCCAAGGCGTCCCACTCAGTTCCGCTTCTTTTTTGAGCTGTGCCAATTGTTTGGCTGAAAGCGTAACCTCTTTACCACGCACGCGTTTTTGAACAACCTTTTGATCGCCGAAGTAAAATTCTTCCTGCCCTGCTTCATTAATGGCACGGACAACCAGATAATACCTCGGCTCGACCAAAGTTTCTTCAAGCATCGGCCTGCATGCGCCATTATGCCCGCCGCCTAAGGAATACATAATCAAATCGTCTTCAGGGTAGTAACGATAATCCGTATATGCGCCGAAAAGCTCATGACCTTGAATGTAAATGTACTTTCCTTCATTGGCCTGAAACTCCATATAGCCGTCCATATAGCGGACTTTGTTAATTTTGAGATGTTCATACTTTTTGATGCCGTAAGGGCTGTAAAAAGTATATTCACCTCCCCTTCGTGCGACGATTAATCTGTCGCTGTAAACGATTTCGTCGTATACCGGCGCGACAATTTCGATATCGTTGAAGGTGCTTTTCACACCGACAAGCTCCGTGTTTTTGTCCGCGCGTTTGGTAAACGTGGCCAGGTTGTCCCCTATCGGGGTGACCTCAGATTGATAGCACGATGTGTCAAAAAGTGCCAAGACAGCAACGCATGCCGTCAAAACAAAATTTTTCATAAATCTTAAAAATTAATGGGTTATACTAATTGGAATTTGTGAGAATTGTACAAAAAAAATATTTTGTTGTCAATAATTTTTTTGCTCTTTGTAAATAAAAAATATGCTTGAGGTTTAAAAAAAAATCTGTATTGTATCAAAAAAAATATGCGGAGATAAAATATGGCATCCGAACCGCCGATTATAACAATTAAAAACGCCAAACTCACCTTTGGTGTCAAACCTTTGTTTACGGGTCTTGAGCTTAATATTTCAAAGGGCGATAAAATCTGTCTTGTCGGCCGAAACGGTTCCGGAAAATCGACGCTTTTAAAAGTTTTGTCCTCCGTTTTAGAACCCGATGAGGGCGAAATTTTTATTCAACCCGGCACAAAGGTCGCCTATATGCCGCAAGAAAATGATTGTATGGAACAAAAAACATTGCGCGATGTTGTGCTTTCGGGGCTTAAAAAATATGACCCGTCCTTTGAATATCGTGCCGATATTTTAATCAATGCTTTTTCTATCAAAGAGCATCAATCTCCGCTTGAAAGTTCGGGCGGTGAGATAAAAAAAGCCATGCTTGCGCGCGCACTCATTTCAGAACCCGATGTTTTGCTGCTTGATGAGCCGACAAACCACCTTGATATCGAAACGATTGAAAAGCTTGAAGAACTGATTAAATCTTTTGCAGGCGCCGTTTTGGTCATCAGCCACGATAAAATGTTCTTAAACCACGTTTCGGATAAGACTTTTTGGCTTGATCGCGGGCTTTTGTACACAAACAACAAGGGATTTGCTTTTTTTGACGAATGGCAGGAACAGATTTTAGAACAAGAGATTATCGCGCAAAAATACCTTAACAAAAAAATCGAAGAAGAGGTCGAATGGCTTCATAAAGGCGTCACGGCACGACGCAAGCGCAATCAGGGCAGACTGCGCCGGCTTGAGGCATTGCGTGCCGAACGACGTGAGCAAATCAAGCAAACAGGCTCCGTGGATATCCAGATTGAAACGGGTGAGCTTAAATCAAAAATGGTAATTGAAGCAAAGCATATTTTTAAGTCTTTCGGAGGGCGTGCGCTTGTCAAAGATTTTTCAATCCGCATCATCAAGGGCAATCGCCTCGGCATTGTCGGACCGAACGGGGCGGGCAAGACGACACTTTTGAAGCTTTTAACAAAAAAACTTTCTCCCGACAGCGGTTTTGTGCGTATGGGTAAAAATTTAACCGAGGCATATTTTGACCAAAATCGTATGACCTTAAACCCTAAAAAAACCTTATGGAAAACGCTTTGCAACGAGGGCGATCATATCTTTGTACGCGGACATTTCAGGCACGTTGTGGCGTATTTGAAAGACTTTTTATTTAAGCCCGAACAAGCCGATATGCCCGTTTCATCGCTTTCCGGCGGCGAAAAAAATCGCCTGATGCTTGCCTTAGCTTTAGCCAAAGAATCGAATTTTTTGGTTTTAGATGAGCCGACCAACGATTTGGACATGGATACCTTAGAGCTTTTAGAAGACGTCTTGGACAATTACGAAGGTACGATTTTAATCATCAGCCACGACCGAGATTTTATGGACAAGGTGACAACCTCGCTTTTGTATATGAAAGGTGACGGCACGATTTATGAGCACGTCGGGTCGTATACCGACCTGCTTGAAAAGCTTAAAAACAAACCACAAAAGCCACAAATTCAGCATAAACAAAAACCTGAAGTTCAAACGCAAAAACAAAACAATATCAATAAATTATCTTATAAAGATAAGAGATTGCTTGAAGTATTGCCACAAGAGATTGAAGCCTTGGAAGAACAAATCAAAACGATTGAAAAAACGCTTTTTGATGAGGTTGATTTATACACAAAAAATCCGCAAAAGTTTGACGAGCTGACAAGCGCGCTTGAACTTGCAAAACGCCAAAAAGAAGAAAAAGAGACTCTTTGGCTTGAAATTGAAATCAAGGCCGAAGAACTTTCAAAATAAATTTTCTGCCCTGATAATCGCATTTTTTAAACAGCTCAAAAGTAAACAAAAAGTTAAAAACTATATCTTTAGTCATATATCGATTTTTTGACTTGATTTTGAAAAAAAAGTCGGTTAATCTTGGTGTTAAGAGATACTTGAGGAGGTATCTTTTGATAAACGGGGCTCGCCCCCATATTATAACAACTAATTAGTTTAAAAGGATTACAAAAATGGAAAAAATGAATGAAAAAGGTCGTTCTATGGTTGAAATGCTTGGCGTTTTAGCCATTATTGGTGTTTTGTCAGCGGGCGGTTTAGCCGGCTATTCAAAAGCCATGTTCAAACACAAACTCAACTCCACAATGGAACAAATCACCATGCTTGTGACCAACATCCGCACGATGTACGGAACACAAGGTAATTATAAAGGTTTATCTACAGATGCTGTTGATCTAGGTATTATTCCTGCCGTTATGGGGACAAGTGTTTCTGCATTAACAAACCCATTCAAAGGAAGCGTAACAATTCATGAGGCAAAAGCAACTGATGCAAATACTGATGCATCTACGGCAACAGATGGTGCAACGGCTTTTATTGTGACTTATGCAGGTCTTCCTGTTGAAGCTTGTATTGCACTTGCAACAGCTGACTTCGGTTCAGGTGCAGGTTCAGGCTTTTTAGGCGTTGTTGCTGCTAATGGTACCACAGCTGCTACAGCTAAGACTGCTATCGTTGGAACCGGCGTTGCTGCTGTTCAAGGTGGCCAAGGCGCACGTGGAGAAGGCGACGCTTACACAATGGATGATGCTATTAGCGCGTGCAGTGGTTCTTCAGGTGTATCATCTGTTTCGTGGAAATTTTATTAATATTTAACTTTCCTGCATAAGCGTGCTTGAAGATATCAAAAGCACGCTTGAGCGGAATATGCTTTATTTTCAATTCAATTTTTTAAAGGATTACAAAAATGAAAAACAATCAAAATGGTCGTTCAATGGTCGAAATGCTCGGCGTTCTTGCCATCATCGGTGTTTTGTCAGCCGGCGGTTTGGCTGGTTATTCCAAAGCGATGTTCAAACACAAATTGAATTCAACAATGGATCAAGTCACAATGCTCGTGACAAACATTCGTACAATGTATGGTAGCCAAAGCAATTATGCGGGTTTAAGTGAGTTAAAAGCATATAAGCTTGGCATCATTCCAGAAGTTATGGTAGCTTCTAAAGAAGGAACTGCGGGAGCAGAAACAGCTGTTACACTTACAAACCCCTTTAAGGGTAGCGTAACCTTAGGGCTTATTAATGCAACAGATTCAACAGCTGAAAGCGGTAATACAGGTTTTACTGTTAAGTACGATGGATTACCTCCCGAGGCTTGTATTGCATTATCAACAGCTGATTTCGGTTCAGGTGCCGGTTCAGGCTTTATCGGTGTTGAAGCAAAAGGTACAACAGGTACAGCAGCTGCAACTGCAAAAGTCGTTGGAACCAATGAAGGCAAAGCTTTGGAAATGAGCTCAGCTATTAATGCATGTAAAGGTACCACAGCATATGTTACATGGTATTTCTACTAAAAAGCATTTTTTTACTGGAAGCAAAGAGGTTTGGAGGGCAACTTTCAAGCCTCTCTTTTTATCTCGCCCTTTTGGTTTTGCCATTATTATGGTCAGCGTCTGTTATTATAAAACAATGCTCGCAACCACCGTTATAACGATAAGCGTTTTTATTTTTGCACAACTCAAATCATATGCCAAACGGAATTTATTGCAAAGCTGAAAAAATTTTTTTATACTGCGGACAGATTAACCAAAACGGGAGATAAAAAAATGTCAAACTTTGCACCAATCTTTTTACTTTGGGGTTTTATCGGTTATTTGCTCGGCTCTGTTCCGTTCGGACTTGTTTTGACAAGACTTGCGGGTTATGGCGATATCCGCAAAATCGGCTCGGGCAACATCGGGGCAACAAATGTTTTGCGTACCGGCAACAAGACGCTTGCCTTGCTGACCGTGATTTTAGACGCATTTAAGGCCGGTTTTGGCGCATGGCTTGCTTATCATTTTGTGGCAGATACGGAATTTTATTTTGCCGGATATGCACTTCATTTGAATGTTTTTACCTCGCTTTTAACAGGTCTTTGCGGCATTTTAGGTCATATGTTTCCGATTTGGCTCAAGTTTAAGGGAGGAAAAGGCATTTCATCGGCTTTGGGATTTTTGCTTGTAACATATTGGCAAGTCGGCGTGATTGCACTTGTCATATGGCTTGTCATGGCATTTACCTTTAAATATTCTTCATTATCCGCTTTAACGGCGGCTGTTTTGGTACCTTTTGTGACATACCTTTTGGCACCGCCCGTTTATGTATTTTTTTACACAATCGTTGTGGTGCTTGTCATTGTCAAACACCAATCGAACATTGTGCGTTTAATCAAGGGACAAGAAAGCAAAATCTCATTTAAAAAGAAAGCTTAAGATGAACGAATCGCTGATTTTGGATTATATACAGCTTATCAACACAGACGGGGTCGGTCCCGTCTCGTTCTTTAAGTTTTTAGAAAAATACGGCAGTGCATCGGCGGCACTTGATGCTCTATCTTCAAAAAAATGCATATTTTCGCGAAGTGACGCTGAAAATGAGCTTAAATCGGCACAAAAACTCGGTGTCGAAATCATTATTGATCAAGATAAAAAATATCCGGCTCTTTTAAGACAGCTTGATGACAGGCCGCCTGTTTTATACGTCAAAGGGCGCACGGATCTTTTAAATTATCCGGCAAGTTTATGCGTCGTCGGATCACGCAATGCTTCTGTCATCGGGCGCAAAATTGCCTCGCGCATTGCTTATGATTTAACAAATGCCGATGTTTTGATTGTTTCGGGCATGGCACGCGGTATTGACAGTGCCTCACACAAAGGCGCCATGTATGCAAAAAATCAAAAAGGCCCGACAATTGCTGTTTTAGGTACGGGTGTTGATATCTGTTATCCTGATGAAAACAAAGATTTGTACAATCAAATTGCCGATCAAGGTGCGCTTATTTCTGAATTTAAGCTGGGACAAACGGCTGTTGCGTCCAATTTTCCGAGACGAAACAGGATTGTCGCCGGTTTGAGCTTAGGCGTTTTGGTGGTCGAAGCGTCACTCAATTCAGGCTCATTGATTACGGTGCGTTTGGGACTTGAACAAGGCAAAGATATTTTTGCCGTACCCGGCTCACCGATTGAAAGTTCTTCAGCCGGCGCCAACAAGCTTATCAAAGAAGGAGCCATTTTAACACAATCGGCCGAAGATATATTAAATACGCTTGCGCTGACACAAAACAGAATCTTAAAAATCAATCAAAATGTCGACTTAAATGCAAAACCTCTTGACAATCTTGAAAAAAAAGAGATGATGCAGACAACAAAAACGCAAAATGCCGAAAATTCGGATATTTTACATATAATCGGTGTTTCGGGCATTGAACAGGACGATATGATTCGCCATTTAAATATGACGACGCAATCTGCCTTGATTAAGGTCACAGAACTTGAGCTTGAGGGTCTTGTTTTAAGGCAGAACGGCAGCTTTTTGAAGTTAACAAAGGAAGGATTGAAAAAAATAAAATGAAACTCGTAGTGGTTGAATCTCCGGCAAAAGCCAAAACAATTAACAAATATTTAGGCTCGGATTATAAGGTTCTGGCAAGTTTCGGACATATCAGAGATTTGCCCTCAAAAGACGGTTCGGTCGCACCCGATAAAGATTTTGAAATGACTTGGGAGCTGAGCCAAGGCGGCAAAAAGCGCCTTAATGATATCATTACAGCCTTAAAAGATGCCGACACATTGATTTTGGCCTCTGACCCGGATAGAGAGGGTGAGGCAATTGCTTGGCATATTCTGGAAGAATTGACCGCACGCAAAAAAATTGCCGGCAAAAAGATAGAGCGTGTCGTCTTTCACGAAATTACAAAATCCGCGGTAACGGAAGCAATTAAAAATCCGCGTCAGATTGATGAAAATCTTGTTTCGGCCTATATGGGGCGTCGCGCGCTTGACTATTTGGTCGGTTTTACCTTATCACCCGTGTTGTGGCGCAAATTGCCCGGTTCAAAATCGGCAGGTCGTGTGCAAAGTGTGGCTTTAAGATTGATTTGTGATCGCGAAAATGAGATTGAAAATTTTAAAGCGGAAGAATATTGGACGATTGATGTTGATTTGATAACACAGCAAAAGGCTTTAATTCCCTCGCATTTAATCAACCTTGACGGCAAAAAGCTTGAAAAATTTGACTTAAATACCAAAGAAAAAGCCATGGACGCCAAGGCTAAAATTGAGGCTCAAAATTTTGAGATATCATCTGTCGAGCGCAAAAAGGCCAATCGTTATCCGGCGCCACCTTTTACGACCTCAACTTTGCAACAGGAAGCTGCGCGCAAGCTTCGTTTTTCAGCTAAAAAGACGATGCAGATTGCTCAAAAATTGTATGAAGACGGTTTGATTACATATATGCGTACCGATGCCGTCAATTTATCAAATGAGGCCATAGCCGCCTGTCGTGAGGCAATTGAAAAATATTTTGGCAAGCCTTATTTGCCTTCATCGCCCAAGATTTATAAAACAAAATCGAAAAATGCGCAGGAAGCGCACGAGGCCATTCGTCCGTCTGATGTGATGAACACCCCAAAAAAGATGGAAGCAAAGCTTGATTCAGATGCTTATAAACTTTATGAGCTTATTTGGAAGCGCACGGTTGCGTGCCAAATGTCACCGGCCATTTTTGACAAGGTGACGATTGATTCAACCTCAAATGACAAGCAGATTTTGCTTCGTGCCAACGGTCAGGTGATTGCGTTTGACGGCTTTTTGAAGCTTTATCAGGAAAGCAAAGATGATGAAGAAGACGACGAAAACCGCATTTTGCCGAATGTCAACGAGAAAGAACAAGTCGACAAGGGTGAGATTAAGCCTGAACAGCATATGACAACCCCGCCGCCGAGATTTACGGAAGCAAGTCTTGTTAAAAAATTGGAAGAACTCGGCATCGGCCGTCCGTCGACATATGCTTCTATTATTGCCGTTTTGCAAGAACGCAAGTATGTCAAGGTTGAAAAACTGCGCTTTATCCCCGAAGACAGAGGGCGGATTGTGACGGTCTTTTTGGAAAATTATTTCAAAAAATATGTAGAATATGACTTTACCGCACAACTTGAAGAATTTTTGGATAATGTTTCAAACGGTGAGATGGACTGGAAAAAGTTGCTTTCAGGTTTTTGGGCAAAGTTTATCAAAAATGTTGATCAGGTCGCACCGTTAAAGGTTGCCGATGTGATTGAAAAAATTGATGAAGTTTTGGCGCATCACCTGTTTCCGCCAAAAGAAGACGGATCTGACCCGAGGCTTTGTCCAGAATGTCATCAAGGGCATTTAAGCATCAAACTCGGCAAATTCGGTGCTTTTTTAGGTTGTTCGAATTATCCGACATGCAAGTATACCAAACCCTTAACCGATGCCAAAGATGAAGAAGAACAAGCATCGTCTGCACCTTTACCGCCAAAGCCGGAAGACAGGCTGTTAGGCGTTTATCAAACCTTAAATGTCTATTTGAAAAAAGGCCCGTACGGGTATTATGTTCAATGGGGCGATGATGCAACCGCTTTAACGGAAAAGCCCAAGCGCGTCGCTTTGCCGAAGTTTATCAAACCGGAAGATTTGACTTTTGAAGAGGCACAAACTTTGATAAGCCTACCCAAAGATTTGGGCGATGGTATTGAGGTCAACATCGGCAAATTCGGTCCTTATATCAAGCAAGGTTTGAAGTCGAAATCATTGACGGGCGCAGACACGATTTTTAACATCACAAAAGAGCGTGCCGAAGAGATTTTAAGCGGTGTTAAAGCTAAAGCTGAGCCGGCAATTTTGGGCAAAAACCCGAAAACGAATGAAGATATCATTTTGGCAACCGGACGCTATGGATTGTACATCAAATGCGGCAAGACAAACTATGCCATTCCGCCAAAACAGCGCAAGCCGGATTTAAGCTTGGATGAAGCCTTAAAGATTATCAGTGCTAAAAAATAGAGCCTTAACGGCTCTTTTTTTATAAGGTTTTGAAACGGACTATGACTAAAGTTATAGATTTTTTTAATTGACAATTAACCATTTGTGTTGTCTAATAAAGGTTGGATAGGAAAGGGAATTTTTCTATCAAGTGCCTGAGACGGGCGCGGAGCTGTGAGAAGCTCATTGGCCTTAGACAGTGAGGATAACACTGTATTGATGTGGTGTTATTTTTTATTTTAAATATAGCACATTATCCCCGAAAGATAGTCGGGGAGCCGATAGCGAATGTTCAGGGATTTTTCCTAAAGGTTATCGGAGTCATCTTCTAAGGCATGATTTCTCAACTCTCCGACCGCTCTTTTAGGGGCGGTTTTTACGTAATAATTTTTTTAAAAGGAATTGAAAATGAAAAATAACGAAAATGGTCGTTCAATGGTTGAAATGCTTGGTGTCTTGGCTATCATCGGTGTTTTGTCAGCCGGTGGTTTGGCAGGTTATTCTAAAGCAATGTTCAAACACAAATTAAACTCCACCATGGATCAAATCACAATGCTTGTGACGAATATTCGCACAATGTATGGCACACAAGGGAACTACTCAGGATTGCAAACAGATGCCATTAATTTGGGCATCATTCCTTCGGTGATGGGCACTGCAATGAATGCTTTAACAAACCCCTTCAAAGGTGGTGTGACAATTACGACGGTTAACGCCAGAGGCAATAGTGCCGCAAACTTAGGTGCCGAGAATACAGAAAACCCAACAGGTTTTGTTGTCAGCTACAGCGGATTACCGACGGAAGCTTGTATTGCTCTTGCTACGACTGATTTCGGCTCGGGTGCCGGTTCAGGCTTTATCAGCGTTGGCGTTGGGGCTACACATCCTGCAACACCTCTCGGATATATCGGCTCTAATGAAGGTAAAGCCTATGATATGTCAGCAGCCATTACAGCATGTAATGCAAACGGTGTTGCGGACAATGCAACAGTTTCTTGGTACTTCTACTAAACCACTATGGTTTAGTTTGATTTACCAAAAATTATTATGATCCTTAAAAATTCATTACATTGTAATCCGCCGCGGGTTTCCTCACCCGCGGTTTTTTTTTACAGAAATCAAACCTTTAAAAAACTTATTGTATGCTTGCGTCCATCGGATTGAATTTGAGCAAAAGCGTGTTCCACATTTTGTACTTATCGGCGTACTTATCGGCAAAAATGCGATAAATATTAACATTGTTATGATTTTGGCACGAAATCACCGCGCGCCTTGCACTTTCGGCAATTGCTCTGAAATGCGGGTCTGAATTGGCGCGAGCCGTATCCACGATTTTAACATCTCTGATTGTGCCGTCTTGATTCAAAAATGCGCGAATTTCAATAATCATATTTTCAATACCGCGTGCACCGGGGTCTAAATTCCAACATTCGCGAAGTCTGCCCGCGATGGCATCTGTTTCGGTAATGGTCAGCTCTGAAAAATATGAACCTGAAGTGCCGCCCTCGACACCCATGTTTTGAACTTCTGTCCCCGTTTTAATCACGGCAGGCGAATTTTGCTGACCGATTTCTTTTTCCATGGCGTTGACACTGTCCATTAAACTCTTTAACGGGTTTGTGACGGTTTTGACTTCTTGAGGCTTGTCTTGAGTTTTCGGAGCCGGTTTCGGTGCGGGCTTAGGTTCAGGCTTCGGCTCGGGCTTCGGCGTGGGCTTCTTAGCCGGTTTCGGTGCGGGTTTGGGTTCAGGTTTCGGCGTCGGTTTCGGATCCGGTTTTTTATCTTTTTGAGGCTCGGGTTTCTTTTCAGGCTCCGGTGCAACAAAACTTTCTTTTGGTTGTTCGATTTTTTTAGGTTCCGGTTTCGGCTCAGGTTTCGGCGCCGCTTCTTCTTTTGTAAACTTCGGCGGTGTTTTTTCTGCGACGGTTGCCTTTTTTTCTTCTTCACCGAAAACGGCTTTCGGCGGCAAGTTTGTCATCTCGGATAATTTAACATCTTTCAAATCAACGATAATCGGCGCCTGTCCGATGGTCATTTTTGGCTTGTGAAACATCGGCCAATCAACCGCAAATACAATAAATGCGGCGATATGCAAGGCAATTGATCTGTAAAGATATTTGTTCATTTCTTAAAAGCTATTTTCCTCTTTCAATCGGCCTTGGTTCTGTTTTTAAGCCAACTCTTTCAAAACCGGCTTCTTTTAAAAGCGCCATCAAATTAATCACACGTCCGTAAGATGATTGACTGTCGCCTGAAATGGTGATGGTCGCTTCATCATTTTCACCCCTGATGGCTTTGACCTTGGCTACAATTTTATCAGCGGGGACTTCGGTTTTACCGATGTAATACAGGCCTTCTTTATCAACACTGATATTGATTGACGTTTCTTTGCCCTCAAAGGCCTTACCCCCGACTTTAGGCAGATTTAATGAAATACCCGACGTCATCAAAGGCGCGGCCACCATAAATACCACCAAAAGCACCATCATCACATCCATCAAATTTGTAATATTGATGTTTGCATTGCGCCGTGACGGACGCCGTGAGGAATATCGAAACGAATTTTGCATTTTTTGTTATTCTCCCGCAATCTCGGCACGAATGGTTGTGTCATCAATTTCACGCGATAAGATAGATGAAAATTCCGCAATAAAGTTCTCCAGTCTTTTGGCATATCGGTCATTGTCGCTTGAAATAGAATTGTATGCCAAAACGGCAGGAATAGCCGCAATCAAGCCAAACGCTGTCGTAAACAAGGCCTCTGCAATACCGGGGGCCATCGCTGACAAAGAATTGCTTTGCGTGACCGCAATGGCGTTAAAGCTGTTGATGATGCCCCAAACCGTACCGAACAAACCGACAAGCGGCGCAACAGATCCGGTTGATGCCAAAAAACCAAGTCGTTTATCTAAATCATCAAGTTCTTTATCCATCGTCACGGCCATCGCTTTTTCAATACGCTGTTGAAGCGATACACCGCGCAAACCGCGATCGGTTTTTGATTTCATAATATTTGTGCGGCGCCACTCTTTCATGGCTGAAACAAACATCGCAGACATAGGGTCTCTCGGGCTGTTTCCGATGCCGTCATAAAGCCTGTCAAGTGATCCGCCCGACCAAAATGCCTCTTCAAATTTTTTGGTTGTACGTTTCACACGCCGCAAGGCCGCCATTTTTTCAAAAATAATTGCCCATGACCAAACCGAGGCCGCAATAAGGCCTATCATCACGATTTTTGTTACTGAATCAGATGCCCAAACCATATCCCAAAGCGATGGATTTGAAGCCGCATTGACGGCATCTGATAAAACTTCTGTTTCCATACCAATTTCCTCATATTTTCAGTTAAGTGCAAATAATATGTTTTTTTCTAGCACAAAATGTTTAAAATGACTTTAATGAAACATTATTTTTTTTAATATGTTACAATAAAAAAACGCCAATTTATCAGCATATCACTCACTTTTAAAAAAATATCCTCCGATAAATCGAAGGATATTTTTTTCTTCAAGCATTATTAAGCCTCGGGGACGGAAGCCTTTGTCTTTTTTTCCGCCGCGACGGGCTTTTCTTTTGATCTGTCGATTTTTTCGCCTTTTAGTATGGCATTAATTTCATCGCCAGTCAGCGTTTCATATTCAATCATCGCTTTGGCAAGCTTTTCCCAATCTTTTTTCTTTGTTTTCAAGATGTTCAAAGCCTGTTCATGCGCTTCTGTCACCAAACGTTTGATTTCAGCATCGACAAGGCGGGCGGTTTCTTCGCTCATGTTCTGATTTTGTGTCACCGAGCGCCCCAAAAACACTTCGTTTGAATTATCTGCATACTGAACAGGACCCAAAATATCGCTCATGCCCCATTCAGTCACCATTGAACGAGCCAAATTCGTTGCACCTGCAATATCTGAGGATGCCCCCGAAGTCACCGCGTCATAACCGAATTTCAACTCTTCGGCAGCACGTCCGCCCATTAAAATTGTAAGCCTTGAAAGCATTTTAGCACGCGTGTAGGAATATTGATCCTTTTCAGGCAGTTGTTGAACCATACCGAGTGCCCTCCCCCTTGGGATAATTGTTGCCTTGTGGATAGGGTCTGTTTCTTTGACATTTAATGAACAAATGGCGTGACCTGCCTCATGATAAGCCGTCAGCATTTTTTCTTTTTCATCCATAGCCATGGATTTGCGCTCATTGCCCATCAAAACCTTGTCTTTGGCCTCATCAAAATCCTGCATGGTGACTTTGCGCTTGTCTTTGCGTGCCGCCAGCAAAGCGGCTTCATTGACAAGATTGGCCAAATCCGCGCCTGAAAATCCCGGTGTACCGCGCGCCACAATCGACAAATCGACATCTTTAGCCAAAGGCACTTTTTTGACATGAACATTCAAAATTTCTTCACGACCTTTGATATCCGGATTGGTCACAACAACTTGTCTATCAAAGCGCCCCGGACGCAATAATGCCGGATCCAAGACATCAGGTCTGTTGGTTGCCGCAATCAAAATGATGTTTTCATTTTCTTCAAAACCATCCATTTCAACAAGGAGCTGATTTAACGTCTGCTCGCGCTCATCATTGCCGCCCCCTAAACCTGCGCCCCTGTGACGACCGACCGCATCAATTTCATCAATAAACAAAAGGCATGGTGCATTTTTCTTGGCCTGTGCAAACATATCGCGCACCCTCGAGGCACCGACACCGACAAACATTTCAACAAAGTCAGAACCTGAAATAGAAAAAAACGGCACATTTGCCTCACCGGCAACAGCTTTTGCAAGCAATGTTTTGCCCGTACCCGGAGGGCCTACAAGCAAGACACCCTTTGGAATGCGTCCGCCAAGACGCGAAAATTTTTTCGGATCTTTTAAAAAGTCAACAACTTCTTCCAATTCCTGTTTTGATTCATCAGCGCCGGCAACATCTGCAAAAGTCACTTTTTTTGTACTTTCAATCAGCCTCGCGCGTGATTTGCCGAAACTCATGGCTTTGTTATTGCTTGAATTGGCCTGACGGAAGAAAAACACCCAAACGCCGATTAATAAAAGCATCGGGAACCACGAAACAAAGACACTCCAAAATGCAGCAGAACCTGTTTCAACAGGCTTTGCATCAACCTTAACATTGTTTTTGCGAAGCGTTTCAATCATCGACGGATCAAACGGGGCATATGTGTTGAACTTTGTCCCGTCAATCATCTGTCCTGAAATAGAATTGCCAACAATCGTGACTTCTGAAACGTGCTTATTTTCAGCCTCATTCATAAAATCAGAAAAAGCAAGCTTTTGTTGCTGTTCGTGATAATTTCCGCCACCCGACAAATTCACTGCCAAAAACAGACCGAAAAAAATCAACGCCCAAATTAAAAAATTTTTATTCATTTTCATATAATCACAATCCTTCTCGTTTTGTTTTGACTATTATATAGAATTTTTTTGAGCTCATCTCAAGACTTAAAACAGCATAAACTACTCTTCACCAAATTTAGAATCGATTAAATTTGTAAGCGCATCCAATGCCTTTTGCGCCTCTTTTCCCTTAGCTTCAATGTGTATCACACTGTCTTTTGAAGCCGCAAGCATCATTAGTCCCATAATCGAATCGCCGCTGACGGTTTGTCCTGACTTTGTTACAAAAACTTCAGCATCAACATCTTCAATCGTTTTTACAAAAGAGGCCGCCGCACGTGCGTGCAAACCTTTTGTGTTTTTGATGGTCAAATCTTTTGTTAAAAAATCGTCCGGCATATCACCCCTCCAGAATCTTAGATGCGATATTGATATATTTTTTGCCGGCCTCTTCAGCACTTAAAGCTGCATTTTTTAAATCAACATTTGTTCTTAGGCCAACCAGTCTGACAAGCATCGGTAGATTAAGCCCGGCGACAACTTCGATATTTTCTTTATCTAAAAGTGAAATCGACAAATTAGACGGTGTTCCGCCGAACATATCGGTCAAAATCAAAACCCCCTGTCCCGAATCCGTACGATGTACTTTTTGCAAAATTTCTTCACGACGCGCTTTGATGTCATCATTTGGCATAAAACAAACGGTTTCGACTTGCTTTTGCGGCCCGACGATATACTCCACCGCCGCCAAAAATTCTTGAGCCAAAGCGCCGTGTGTCACCAAAACAAGACCAATCATTTACTTTTGGCCACCCACCCATGACTTAACGGCACCAAAAGCACTGATGACATCGGCCTTGCTTTTGGCTTTAACAAGTTCATCGGCTCTTGTCTGACGGCCGGTAAACACGATTTCTTCAACATTTTCAACCGGAACACCATACACGCGATCAACTTCTTCACCATTTAATTCCACAATCATCACGACTTCACGCTCAGCCAAAATATTTTTTGTTTCAGTATCAATATTGTCTAAACGCACGGCAAGCCGTTCATCACGCTTAAGCAACGCCGTTTTTTTACCATCAAATTCCAAAACCGGATCAATAGGTGTCCCCGGGCGCGAATCGATAAAAATCGCGAGCTCACCATATTTATTTTCAATCATTTCGTAAAAATCTTGTTTTTCGATAATCGTATAATATTGCGTTTCCATAAAGATTTCCTTTTCCAAAAGTTATTTGTTTTTATATTAAGGTGTGTTTTAACATCTGTCAAATCCTCAAAACGACTTATCGTCCGAAATCGTTATTTTTTTCAATCATTTTCGGCCGTTTGGGCTTTTTTTCATCTTTTTTAGGTTGATTTTCAAGATTTTTGAGCTCAAGTTTATCTTTACTTTGAGAGAGTTTTTGCTTACGTTTTTTCACATTCTGACCAGATTTTTTCAAAATCAGTTCTGCCAATTTTATTTCATCGAGCTTTTGCTCACCTGCTTTAATAACATCTTTCATATCAAGGTTTTTAGCCGCCCTTTGCCCACCAAGGCTCTCAATTTTTTTAATACCGCGTGCGGCCTGAATAATCTTTCCGTCCTCAATTTTACCCTTAATACCAAGCTTTTTTGAGATTTCTTTTTTGACAGTTTTTTCCTGAATCTTTTGCGGTTCAAACAAAGCACTCTGCATGCCTTCAGCTGCACCTTTCATGCTCAACCCTTCAAGCCCCACATCTTTAGCCATCATATGCGCGATATGGAGTGCTTCCATTTTGCCGGCATTTTGCTGTGAGCGAACAACATCATTTGTTTCTTTGATTTTCAATGCTCGTTTTTCATCATCGCTTAAGCCGAAAAGAAGGCGATTTTCCTCTTCATATTCAATGGTCGGCATCTGTAAAAACGTATAGCTATAATTATCTTCATCCTCCTCATCATCGTCATAAACTTCGCGTACTTTTTTCTTGAGCTTTTGGATGCCGAGCGGCAAAGTCTTTGAGATGGAAGTCGAATTTTTAAGCGTTCCGCGTGCCATACGCTCTTGGTGTTTTTCAGCCTCAATCGCATCAATGCGAAGCGACATATGCTCACGCATATCAAAACCTTTTTTATCAGGTTTTGGGAAATTTTTTTTGCTGTTTTTATCTTCCGTATCCAATTTATAAGCCTCAATTTTGCCCCATTATGCGCTAAAAAAAAGACTTTGTCAATGCCACTTTTTTGCGTCTGCACTTGACTTTTAAAAATACACAAAGCATAATCACGCTCATAAAATTTTCTTTTGAGAGATGATTGATGTGTATTGAAGCTGATATATTTAAACGTGCAAACGTTTGTTTTGACAGACTAGAGGCCTATGGTTTTCAAAAAATACAAGATAAATGGGTATATCGGCAAAATTTTTTTAATGATGCATTTTGTGCCATTATTACCATTGATTCAAAAGGCCATATTTCCGGTTTGGTTTGGGATACAGCCTGTGATGACGTTTATCTTGCCTTAAGCCTTAAAAATCCTCAAACAGCTTATGTTTTAAGGGTTCAGGCTCAATATCAAAAAATTTTGGAAGATATCAGGGCGCATTGTTTTTATCAAAAATACTTTACCTCACAACAGACAAATCGTCTTTGTGATATGATTTTTAAAAATTACGATGATAGACCTGATTTTCCGTGGGAAAAATATGAAGGCTTCGGCGTTTTTAAAAATCCTGACAACAAAAAATGGTACGCTCTGATTATGCCCTTAAAATACGAAAAACTTGATACACAAAAATCAGGTGACGTTGAAATAATCAATATTAAACTTGACCCTGATGAAATTGAAAGCCTGCTTATGCGCAACGGTTTTTATCCAGCTTATCATATGAATAAAAAAAATTGGATAACCATAACCTTAGATGATACTTTAAGCGATGATGAACTTTTAAGTCTTGTTGATAAAAGCCATGCCTTTACCCTGAAAAAAGCACGTAAAATAGACTCTAAATAACAAACTAAAGCCGGCACTTCGCTGACTTTAATTTGTTATGAATCGTTTTGTCTTATTAATTTCATCGATACCTTATTTTGACATGATTTGACTTGCCTGCCACCTGATTTGCTTCATCGATGGTATAGATACGCTTGACATTTTTCTTTTGATTTTTCGCTACATTCGTTGAAACCATATTATATGAGCCTTCCTCATAACCGGCTTGAGCCATATTTTCTTTACATTTGTTAGTATCACCCGAGCAATGAATATTGACTTTGTTTAAGTCGAGATTCTCAAGTAAATTATAAGTAAATTCTCCCTCATAAGTCGGCCAAACCGAACACCAATTGTACTGTTTATGGCAATCTTCTAATTGCTGATGAAGTTCTTGATATTCTTCTTCACTAAAATATGATTTTAATTCCTCTAATCGTTCGAGACTATCAATTTCTTCATCTCTTGTTTCCCATACCGTCCAAGCTATGGGTAATTTATCAGATATCGTGAGGTCTGTCAGCGACTTAAAACCATTCAAAGAAGAAGGTGACATTTTATTGACAGAATCTGGAATAGTTAAACTTTCCAAATTTGGCAGATAATGTGAAGATAAATCCACGGTCTCAAAATTTCCTTCAAATGATAGTGCTTCGATTCCTTCAAAAGGATTTACACTATATCCTCCCGACCCGGGATCCCAAATGATGTCATTAAATTCGAATGTGGTATTTCCATATACACCCACATAATGTTCTCCATTATCCTTAGGTCCATATATGACCATATTTTTTCCATCATCAGAAAGCGAAAAATAAAAATCATTTGTATATGTCACCTCATAAAACTCGCCATTGTCATCTGTTTTTTCTATGGTATAAGTTCTGCTTGACGTAATGGCAGTCAAATACTCTTCAAGTGACCCATATAAACCTTCAACCACCTCGGGATGTTTTGAGGCATATTGATAAGCATATTCAGTTGCCGTCATACAATTTTTTGCACCATAGCAATTTTGGTACGAATCTTCAGCATTTGCGCTAAAAGCCGTTATTAAGCTAATAATCAAAACCCAATTTTTCATATCTATTCTCCATTTTCTATAAAAAAATTCCGTCTTAAATAACCTAAAACGGAGGAGCTAATAAACTGTCAATGCACAGCCTTCTTTATTCGTCGTAAAATACGCTTATCTCGGAAACTCCTCTTTCAAAGGAGTTATGCATTGAAACGTGTTTATTAGACACCGCAACCATTTTGGTTACATATTTATTTAAGCACATAAAAAATCAAATGTCAAACAAAAAAATCAACAGCCCCTCAATACCGGAGAGGCTGTTGACTTCACAAATTACAAAAGGCTATTTTTTCGTTTCTTCGCCTGTTTGTTGATCAATGTGTTTTGCCGACAATTTCCACTTACCGCGGTTGTCAACACCCATGCATTTGACCCAAATTTTATCACCTTCGCGATAAAAATCATTGACGGATGCGATTCTGTCGTCCTTAATCTCAGAGATATGAACCAAACCTTCTGTCGAACCAACAAAACGGACAAATGCCCCAAAGTCCATAATCTTTGTGATTGTGCCTTGATAAATGATACCTTCTTCCGGCTCGGCTACGATATCCATAATGATATCAAGTGCGGCTTCACCATCTTTTGTATTGACAGAAGCAATTTTAACAATACCATCATCTGAGATATCAATTTTTGTATTTGTTCTGTCAATAATGTCACGGATAACTTTACCACCCGTACCGATAACCTCGCGGATTTTGTCTGTCGGAATTTTAAGCGTAATAATACGCGGTGCCAATTCCGAAACTTTTGAACGCGGCGTTTCAATCGCTTTAGCCATTTCACCCAAGATATGAATACGTCCTTCATGTGCTTGCGCCAAAGCATTCTTCATAATCTCTTTCGTGATTGAGGTG
>CADAAN010000014.1 GCA_902785935.1 uncultured Pseudomonadota bacterium | reverse complement strand
TAAAATTTTGCAAAACAACTTCTGTCGTAAATTTTTCTTGTCCGTTGTTGTCTTCCCAACGTCTTGTTTGTAATTGGCCTTCAATATATACCTTAGAACCTTTGTGCAAATAACGCTCAGCCGTTTCAGCCAATTGCGGATTAAAAATCACGATACGATGCCATTCCGTCCGCTCTTTCATTTCACCAGAGGCTTTATCGCGCCATCTGTCCGATGTCGCAAGTGTAAAATTAACGATTTTCGCACCGTTTTGTGTGTTAGAAACACGCGGATCGGCACCTAAATTTCCGACTAAAATGACTTTATTAATACTTCCGGCCATTTTGTTTTTTCCTTTTCTAAAAAATGTTTATAGTGGTTTTACTATATTTTATCCGATTAATTTTTCAACCCTTTTTAAGATTTCATCAACCGTTATACCAAAAAATTGATAAACCTCACTTGCTTTGCCCGACGCACCAAAGGAATCTATACCGATTGTTTCATCGGCATATTTGCTCCAGCCAAATGTTGTTGCAGCTTCAATCGAAATACGCGGCGCATCACCCAAAACTTTTTGACGATATGATTTATCCTGTTTATCAAACAATTCCATACACGGCATTGAAACAACCGCGGCTTGAATCCCTCTTTGTTTTAAGGCTTCTTGCGCCTTGACGGCAAGCATAACTTCTGAACCTGTCGCAATCAGCGTGATATCGCGCACACCTTCGCAATCAGAGATGATATAAGCACCTCTTTGTGTCAAATTTTGCTCGGTTGATTTTCTCAAAGTCGGTAAATTTTGGCGCGATAAGGCCAAAATCGATGGTGTATGTTCCATATTAAGTGCGATTTGATAGCTTTCAGCCACTTCAACCGCATCACACGGACGAAATGTCAAAATCCCTGGCATAGCACGGTATGATGCCAAATGTTCAATCGGCTGATGTGTCGGCCCGTCTTCACCAACTCCTATGGAATCATGCGTTAAGACATAAACAACCCTTAAGCCCATTAATGCGGCCAAACGCATTGACGGCCTCATATAATCCGAAAACACAAAAAATGTACCGCCAAACGGTATCACACCGCCATGTAAAGCCAAACCGTTCATCATTGCCCCCATGGCATGTTCACGAATGCCGTATTTGACATTGTTGCCGTTATAATCGTCTGCATTGATTGTTTTAGAAGAGCTTGTAAAAGTCAAATTAGAAGCTGCCAAATCAGCAGATCCGCCGACAATTTGCGGTATGGCTTTAACAATTTCTTCCAAACACATTTGCGAAGATTTACGCGTTGCAATATTCAACTTTTCATCAATGGCTTTTTGCTTTAAGGCTTCAAGGCCTTTATCCCAATGCATTGGCAAGACATCATTGACATAATCATCAAATTCCTTGTTTGTATACGAAAGCCATTTTTCATAATCTTTTTGCGATTTTTCACCCGATTCGCGCCATAATTTCAAAGCTTTTTGCGGCACTTCAAAAGGTGCATATGCCCAAGCTAAATTTTGACGCATCAAAGCTGTTTCTTCTTCACCTAAAGGCGAACCATGGCATTTTGACGTACCGCATTTATTCGGCGCACCGAAACCGATGGTCGTTTTACACGAAATTAACGTCGGCCTGTCGGATTGACGGGCTTTTTCGATAGCATCTTCGATTTGATTAAAATCGTGACCATTAATTTCAATCGTGTGCCAACCCATAGCTTCAAAACGGGCAAGCTGATTTGTCACACTGGCATCACTGACCGTACCATCAATCGTAATATTGTTATTATCCCACAAAACAATTAATTTATTTAACCTTAAATATCCGGCAATTGAGGCAGATTCTTCTGAAATACCTTCCATCAGGCAACCGTCACCGGCAATAACATAAGTATAGTGATTGCAAAGATTATCACCGAATTTTGCATTGATGATACGCTCTGCCAAAGCCATACCGACAGCTGATGAAATCCCCTGCCCCAGCGGACCCGTTGTCATATCAATCCCGGATAAATGCCCATATTCCGGATGTCCTGCCGTTTTAGAATGAAGCTGACGAAAGTTTTTGATATCCTCTAAAGATATATCTTCATATCCCGTCAAATACAAAAGCGCATATAACAGCATTGATCCGTGTCCTGCTGATAAAACAAACCTGTCTCTGTCAAACCACTTGGGCGCCTTAGGATTTAATTTGATAAACTTTGAAAACAAAACGGTTGCCACATCAGCCATGCCGAGCGGCATTCCGGGATGTCCGGAATTGGCTTTATTAATGGCATCAACGCTCAAAAATCTCAGCGTATCGGCCATAAGTTTTAAATCTGTCATTATTTTACCCTTTCTTGCAAATCTGCTTTATCTTCGTTAAGGCCGACATAAATATCAGGCTGATATTTGCCGAGCGGCGCCGTCAACTCACCTTTTGCCGGAGTATAATAAATTTCATTCACGCCTTTGGGCATTAAAACGGTTGTAAAAAATGTTTTTTGCCCCAAATATTCGGCAGGGCCTTTATTTGTTTCAAGATAATATGAAACATGAACATCTTCAACATTTGTATCGCTCAAACGCGTTATTTTCAAACGGGGACTGACAACGGCTTTATCTTTTAACGTATTTTCATCAAAATAACAATGCCCTTCATGACCGATAATTTCGATTAAAAAAGCTTGTCTTTGATCTTGGAATTGTACAATTTTTTTATGCTCCGGTCTGACGGCAACCGTAGGACACGGGCTTAAAGGCTCAGGCGTGTAGGGTTCAAGATTTTGCGGTCGATATGCGCATGCGCAAAGCCCGATGCAACCGAGAATAATGAGAGATTGTTTTTTCATCAATTAAAACTCCTTTATCATATTTTACTGTATGGTTCATAATTATTACATTTTGGCCGTTAACTCAAGAACATTTTTTTATTATGATAAAACGGTAGAAAAAAAAACGATACCAGACTAATTTTTATTGATTGACGGACAATATAGCGTATTTTTTATTTATCCAGTCAATTTAAACAACTATTTAACTCAACACTTTTTTGCATTTTTTTATTTTTTTTAATATTTGAATTTTTTTTCTTGACAAAATAGAAAAAATGTTTAAAAATGCATTCAGATATCAAATTAGTCTATCAAAAAATTAAAATATCAAAAGTTATGAAAAAATTATTTATTTTGCTTGTGGGTACTATGTGTGCTTACAATGCTGCCGCTCAAAGTATCGGTATAACAGGTCTTTCGGAAGGTCTTGTTGGACTGCCAACCGTTAATGTTGAATCGCTGGATTCTCTGGCTACAACTGTAACGAAAGGTAAACAGTATTTTCTGCCATTGCAGAACAACCGCAATGTGTATATGTATCCGACCTTAGATATGTGTACATCCCTTTCCCAAGGCAGGAGTGAGGCTGTTTCAGTTATTAATGATAACGAGACAGAAAAAAAGGATGTGTCTACGGGTGTCGGATTAACATTCGGCTCGACACTCGTCTTTGTCCCCGGAAAGAAGGCAGATGATCGTCTGAAAGTCAATTCTATGGGCTTTGCATACAGCTTTGGTGTCATTGCCGCGCTGGAAAAAAGTGAAAAGTATGACCTTACTTGTAACTTTTTGCTTAAGGCCGGTGTTGAAATTGGAAATCAACATGCTATGGGAGTTGGTGTCGATGTCTTAGCCGGTTATGGTAAGGGTAAAGGTGATTTGTTTTTTTACGAAGGCATCATTGAAAAGCCAGAGCCGATCAAAACGATAACATACACCTCCTGGGCTCCTCAGTTTGGCGCTCAAATCTGGTTTAGGACGGGACTGTTGAGGGAAAAACTACAGGGAATTGAAATTTTAACGTGTTTTCAATTCCTCTATGTAAAAAACCCGAATTTGATGACGGCTGTATCTAATATCCACCGGAACGTATGGAAACCGGAAGTTTTATCGGTGAGTATAATGGTTCGTTATCCATTTTGAAAAATGAAAAACATCGTCATTTAGGGCGATGTTTTTTTATGCATGAAAAAACAGCATTAGGAGCGGATATTCGGTATACAATGAGCAGCACTATTAATGGCTTTAATGGAGCGCGACATTGCTGGCGCAATGCTTGCTCGATGGCGCTCATCGCCTAAAGGCGACCGGCGTTCTTAAAGCCCGCCTTTCGCTTATACTCGAACTCCCTTCTCGGGACTTCGAATCCTGTCTTATTCTGCCAATAAAAAAATCACCCGTAAAGGGTGAATTTTTTATTGGCGGAAAGGGGGAGATTCGAACTCCCGGAGGGCTCGCGCCCTCGACGGTTTTCAAGACCGCTGCATTAAACCGCTCTGCCACCTTTCCATAATTATAACATCTGTTAATGAAAACCGTCTGCAACTTGCTTTGCTCCTCGACGGTTTGAGGCTCCGCCGATCTCTCTTCGTTCGATTCCAAGACCGATGCATTAAAACCCTAAAGCCACCTTTCCATAATTATAACATTTGTTAATGAAAACCGTCAGCGACTTCGTCACCTTGACTTTTTCTGAAAAAACGCCCCAAAAGGACGTCTCAAAATTGGCGCGCCCGGCGGGATTCGAACTCACAACCTTCTGATCCGTAGTCAGATGCTCTATCCAATTGAGCTACGGGCGCATCGACGATTTACTCTAATAAACCAATTTTTTTTATTTTGCAACAACTTTTTTTTAAAAATGTGCATTTTTTTTATAAAAAATCATATAAACCTTAATACTTATGTATTTTCAAAAAAAATTGAAGATCGCTTGACGGCCAGACTGATGCTCATCAAACGATAATTGTCATCCCGAATTTATTTCGGGATCTCATCTTTATCGATACCTGATTTTGACGTGGTTTGTTTTCCCCGCGACGGCATTGGCCTCATCGATGGTGTAAATACGCTTACCCTCAAAGCCGATGATATTGCCGTTTTCATCTTTAATGGTATAACTGCCGTCTGCTGGATTATACTCTTTGATGTTTGTATCTTGCGCATAGTTGTTTGTGGATTTAATCGCCCAAATATCAAAACAGTCACCTTCTTCAGGGCAATATTCGCTAATTCCATAGCTTACGTCACCGATAAGCTGACCATTCTTATAGGTTTGTGTTGACAAAAGAACTCCTTCTGCACCATCCCAGCACTCACTCCACCCTTCGTCTATATAGTTATCACAATAATAATCTGCCTCTCCATAGTTATAAATGGTTTCTATTTTATCGCCGTTCTCGTATTTGGTTTCGGAGGTAAGATATGGAGAATCATAGCTATTTTGAGTTCCGTATACTTTTTCTTCACTTACTTTTCCATTTTCGTCATATTTTCTATAAACAGTTGATTCAAATAAGTTTCCGCTACAGCCGCAATAGTCATTGTAATATCTTGCCCCTTCTGCAGGAAAACTTTCTTCTATAACTTTGTTGTTTTCCAGTTTCTGATGTGTGTATAATTCTAAACCATCGCCCCAAGCATCAATATAAGTGTTTTTTTCAACAATATTGCCGTTTTCATCTTGAATAACAATATCATAAACAGAAACTTGTTGTTCTTTATGCAAATTATTATCACTTAGATCTATAGTTGGAATAGTTATTTCTCTTTTTTCGGACATACACCGTGTACTCAAAAATTCGGTATCATCAACTCCATACAAATCTTGCAAATAATATCCAACTTGTTCATCTTCCGCACATGTTGCACATAATGCGTTTTTTGTTAGAATTGTTGTTGCTGTTAAGGCAAATATAAAACTCAATTTTTTAACCATCTTTTTTCTCCTGTTTTTCAGTTATATAAAAAAATCACTTCAGAAAAAATCTAAAGTGGGAGCTAAGAAACTGTCTTGGACAGACTCCTTTATTCGTCGCATAATACGCGCTTATATCAGGAACTCCCGCGGACAGGAGCTAATCCAAGAAGGTGTTTCTTAGGCACCATAGGCAACTCGCCTATGTGCTTATTCTCTCATAAAAAAAACAGAATGTCAAACAAAAAAGCACCGCTTTTTCAAACAGTGCTTTTTTAATTTTTTGCGTTTCAGGCTTTATTCAGCCGTCTGCTCAGTCTGCTCGCTTTCAGGTGTTGAAAGCCCGCTTGCCTCTAAGGCCGCTTGCGCTGCCGCTTGACGTTCAAGCAAAATCTCTTTATCATTTTGAGCTGCCACACGTTTTAAGCTACGCAAGACCGTACCCGTACCGGCCGGAATTAAACGTCCGACAATGACGTTTTCTTTTAAGCCGTAGAGTTTATCAACCTTGCCGGCAACTGCCGCTTCTGTCAAGACACGCGTTGTCTCTTGGAAGGATGCCGCCGAAATAAACGACTTCGTCTGCAATGAGGCCTTTGTAATACCCAAAAGCACAGGATCTGCCGTTGCCGGTGTACCGCCATCTTTAAGCGTCTTTGCGTTTTCTTCATCAAAGACATCACGATCAACCTGTTCACCGACGAGGAATGTCGTATCGCCCGGTGTCAAAATCTCAACTTTCTTAAGCATTTGCGAAACAATAACTTCGATATGCTTATCGTTAATCTTCACACCTTGAAGACGATAAACGTCCTGAACTTCTTTAACCAGATATTCAGCCAATTTTTCAACACCCAAAACGCGTAAAATATCATGCGGTGCAGGTGTACCCTCGACAATCAAATCGCCTTTTTTCACGATATCACCGTCTTGAACGACCAAATGTTTGCCCTTCGGAATAAGATATTCAATCGGCTCGCCTTCCGTCGGTCTGACAAGAACACGCTGTTTTGCTTTGTAGTCTTTGCCAAACTCAACCTGACCGTCGATATCCGAAATAATGGCCTGCTCTTTAGGTCTGCGAGCTTCAAACAGCTCAGCCACACGCGGCAAACCACCGGTAATATCTTTCGTCTTGGTGCTTTCTCTCGGAATACGTGCAATCACGTCACCGACTTTAATTTCAGAACCGTTGTCAACATTCAAAACAGCATCAACGGACAGATAATATCTGGCCTCTTTACCATTGTCAAAGTTGACAGCTTTACCTTTGGCGTCTTTCAAGACAATGCTCGGCTTTAAGTTCGCATTGGCCGCACCTGAGGCATGCCAATCAATCACAACTTTTGAAACAATACCCGTTGTTTCATCCATATTTTCTTTAACCGAAACATTGTTGATTAAGTCCACAAGGTTTGCAATACCGGCTTTTTCTGAAATGACAGGAATCGTAAACGGATCCCATTCCGCAACCTTTTGGCCTTTTTTGACTTTGGCATCAATTTTTGCCAAAACCTTTGTACCATAAGGCACATGATGGCGTGATGTTTCACGACCCTGTGCGTCAACGACAACCAAATCGCAGTTACGCGACAAGACAATCAGGTGACCTTCAGAGTTTGTCACGGTATGTGCATTTTCAAGTTTTAAAGTACCTGCAAACGGAACTTCAACCGATGCTTGTTCGGCTGATTGTGAAGCAGCACCACCGATGTGGAACGTACGAAGCGTCAATTGTGTACCCGGTTCACCGATAGACTGAGCCGCAATCACACCGACAGCCTCACCGACATTGACCGGTGTACCACGAGCCAAGTCACGTCCGTAACAAGCGGCGCAAACACCATGTTCGGATTCGCAAGTCAAAACAGAACGAATCTTCACTTGTTCAACACCTGCTTTTTGAACAGCTTCTGCAATGTTTTCATCAACAAGTGTGCCTTTGGCGACAATCAATTCACCTGTTTCAGGATGATGAACATCTTCTTGAACCGTACGACCCAAAATTCTCTCACCGATTGAAACAATCACATTGCCGCCGTCCACAACCGGACGAACAATGATACCGCGCTCTGTACCGCAGTTTGTTTCTGTCACAACAACATCTTGTGCCACATCCACCAAACGACGTGTCAAATAACCTGCGTTTGCCGTTTTCAAAGCCGTATCGGCCAAACCTTTACGAGCACCGTGGGTTGAGTTGAAGTATTCAGACACGGTCAAACCTTCTTTAAAGTTTGAAATAATCGGTTGTTCGATAATCTCACCGGACGGTTTGGCCATAAGACCGCGCATACCGGCAAGTTGTCTCATTTGTGCCGCACTACCACGAGCACCTGAGTGAGCCATCATATAAACCGAGTTGATATAACCATGTTCCGTCTTTGAAATGTTTTTCATCATTTCATCGGCAACTTTATCTGTACATGCTGACCAAATATCAACGACTTTGTTGTATTTTTCGCCCTTTGTAATCAAACCGTTTTGATACTGATTTTCAAATTCGCGAACCTGAGCCTTTGTTTCTTCAATCAATTCCTGTTTAGCTGCCGGAACAATCAAATCGTCTTTACCGAAAGAAATACCTGCTTTGCAAGCATTTGTAAAGCCGAGCGTCATAATTTTATCAACCATGATGCAGGTTTCTTTTTGCCCGCAATGACGATAAACCGTGTCAATAATTTCCGAAATTTCTTTCTTCTTCAATAATCTGTTAACAAGTGAGAACGGAATATTCGGATTTCTCGGCAATATGTCTGAAACAATGATACGTCCCGGTGTTGTATCAACCAAGCCGTATTTTATCTCACCGTTATCATCAACATATTCTAAACGGCATTTAATTTTTGCGTGCAAATCAACAGCCTTGGCATCAAGAGCAAGCATACATTCTTCCTTATCGGCATAAATGCTACCCTCACCTATCATTCCGTCTGCTTCATATGAAAGGTAATAAATACCCAAAACCATATCTTGTGACGGCACGATAATCGGTTTACCAGACGCCGGTGATAAGATGTTGTTTGTTGACATCATCAAAACACGCGCTTCAAGCTGAGCTTCGAGTGAAAGCGGTACGTGAACAGCCATTTGGTCACCATCGAAGTCAGCGTTAAATGCAGCGCAAACAAGCGGGTGTAAGTGAATGGCCTTACCTTCGACCAATACCGGCTCAAACGCTTGAACACCCAAACGGTGCAACGTCGGTGCACGGTTTAACAAAACAGGATGTTCTCTGATGACTTCTTCTAGAATATCCCAAACTTCCGGACGTTCTTTTTCAACCATACGCTTTGCGGCTTTAATGGTTGTGGCATGTCCGTACAGTTCGAGTTTTGAATAAACAAAAGGCTTAAACAGCTCTAAAGCCATCTTTTTAGGCAGTCCGCATTGTTGCAATTTAAGCTCAGGACCGACTGTAATCACCGAACGACCGGAATAGTCAACACGTTTACCGAGTAAGTTTTGTCTGAAACGACCCTGTTTACCTTTGAGCATATCGGAAAGCGATTTCAAAGGACGTTTGCTTGCGCCTGTAATGGCACGTGATCTGCGACCATTGTCAAACAGCGCATCAACAGATTCCTGAAGCATACGTTTTTCGTTTCTGACAATGATTTCCGGGGCGTGCAATTCAAGCAATCTTTTCAAACGATTGTTGCGGTTAATCACTCTGCGGTATAAATCATTCAAATCAGAAGTTGCAAAGCGGCCGCCGTCAAGCGGAACCAAAGGTCTGAGTTCCGGCGGAATAACAGGCAAAACCGTCATCACCATCCACTCAGGCTTTGTATTTGATTCAATAAATGATTCAACAATCTTTAAGCGTTTGACAAGCTTTTTGCGTTTGGCCTCAGATGTTGTTTCTTTCAAATCGGCACGCATCACCGCGCGTTCCGTTTCCAAATCGATGTTGGCCAAAATTTCACGCAAAGCTTCAGCACCGATGCCGGCTCTGAACGAATCTTCGCCATATTTATCAAGCGCATCCTGATATTCGTCTTCCGTCAAAAGTTGATTGATTTGTAAATCCGTCAACCCCGGCTCTATGACAATGTAGCTTTCAAAATAAAGCACACGTTCAAGCGATTTTACCGGAATATCGGTTAATGTCGAAATACGGCTCGGCAGTGATTTCAAAAACCAAATATGTGCCACAGGCGCTGCAAGCTCAATGTGTCCCATACGCTCGCGACGCACTTTTGAAAGTGTGACTTCAACACCGCACTTTTCGCAAACAATACCGCGATATTTCATACGTTTGTACTTACCGCACAAGCACTCATAATCCTTAACAGGACCAAAAATGCGCGCGCAGAACAAACCATCGCGTTCAGGCTTAAAAGTACGATAGTTGATGGTCTCCGGCTTTTTGACTTCACCGTACGACCATGAACGAATTTGTTCAGGAGAAGCAATCGAAATTTTAATTTCATCAAAAGATTCTTCTGTCTCTGCCGTTTGTCCGGCAAAAAATTTCATGACATCATTCATAAGTAAATTCTCCTATATATCTTAAACTTCTTCGTTCAACATTTCGATGTTCAGGCACAAAGATCTGATTTCTTTGACCAAAACGTTAAATGACTCAGGTACACCCGTATTAAACGTGTCTTCACCTCTGATAATCGATTCATACACTTTTGTACGACCGGACACATCATCGGATTTAACCGTCAGCATTTCTTGCAAGGTATAGGCCGCACCATATGCCTGCAAAGCCCACACTTCCATTTCACCGAAACGTTGACCACCGAATTGTGCTTTACCGCCCAAAGGTTGTTGTGTCACTAAGCTGTACGGGCCGACTGAACGGGCGTGCATCTTTTCATCAACAATGTGGTGCAGTTTAATCATATAGATGATACCGACCGTCACTTTACGGTCAAATTTTTCACCCGTTCTGCCGTCATACAGGTCAATTTGTCCTGAAGTCGGCAAACCTGCCATTTCAAGCATACGGTTGATATCTTCACCCGTTGCACCGTCAAAGACCGGCGTTGCCATCGGAATACCGTCTTTCAAGTGCGAAACAAGTTCCATCTTTTCTGACTTGTTCAAAGGTGCGATTTCAGCTTTATATTGCTTTTCGCCATAAATTTCTTTCAAGCGATTGTTCAAATCATCAAGCGTCTTTTCGCCCTTTTTGTATTGTTCACACAATTCGTTTAATTGTTTACCAAGCTCTTTGGCTGCCCAACCGAGGTGCGTTTCCAAAATTTGACCGACGTTCATACGGCTCGGCACGCCCAAAGGATTAAGCACGATATCAACCGGTGTACCGTCTTCCATATAAGGCATATCCTGCAACGGCAAAACGCGTGAAACGGTACCTTTGTTACCGTGACGACCGGCCATCTTATCACCTGTTTGCATTTTACGCTTTGTTGCAATAAAGACTTTAACCATCTTCATCACACCGGGGAGTAAATCGTCACCGCGTTGAACTTTTTCAACTTTGTCTTCAAAGTGTGCGTGAATCTTTGCCACACGCGCATCAAAAGCCGCGCTGAATTCTTCAATTTCACGCATTACCTTTTCGTCTTTGACGGCAATTTTGCGCCACAACGCTGACGGAACGGAATCCAAAATTTCAGCGGTTAATTTGACTTTTTTGCCGATTTCTTTAGGTGCATCAACAGTCGTCTGGTCAATAAGCATTGATTTCAAACGTGCATCAAAGCTGCGGCGGACAATCGCGATTTCATCATCACGGTCTTTTGCCAAATGCGAAATTTCTTCCTGTTCGATTGAAAGAGCACGCTCATCTTTTTCAATACCGCGACGAGAGAAAACCTGAACATCGACAACAACACCTTCAATACCCGGCTGAACGCGAAGTGATGTATCTCTGACATCAGATGCTTTTTCACCGAAGATGGCACGAAGCAATTTTTCTTCCGGCGTCACAGGCGATTCGCCCTTCGGGGTCACTTTACCGACCAAAATATCGCCGGCCTTCACCTCGGCACCGATATAAACGATACCCGCTTCATCAAGGTTGCGCAAAGCTTCTTCACCAACGTTCGGAATATCACGGGTAATTTCTTCGGCACCAAGTTTTGTATCACGAGCCATCACCTCAAATTCTTCAATGTGTAGGGAGGTCAAAACATCATCACGCGAAATACGTTCTGAAAGCAAAATAGCGTCTTCATAGTTCAAACCATTCCACGGCATAAACGCAACCAAAACGTTTTTACCCAAAGCAAGTTCACCCAAATCCGTACACGGACCATCGGCAATGATATCGCCGGCTTTGATTTTGTCACCGACTTTAACAAGAGGCACTTGGTTGATGCACGTATTTTGGTTAGAACGGCGGAATTTTTGAAGTCTATAAATTTCAACACCGACGTTGCTGGCGTGCTTGTCATCTGAACGAATAACGATACGATTGGCGTCAACGGAATCGACAATACCGTCATATTTTGCAATCAAAGTTGCGCCTGAATCTTTAGCCACCGTGGCTTCAATACCCGTACCGACAAGAGGTGCCTCATTACGTAAAAGCGGCACACCTTGACGTTGCATGTTTGAACCCATCAATGCACGGTTTGCGTCATCGTTTTCCAAAAACGGAATAAGTGCCGTTGCAACAGATACCAACTGTTTCGGCGAAACGTCGATATAGTTGATTTCTTCAGGTCTTGCAAACAAAACTTCACCGTTTTTACGGCAGGTAATCATATCATGTTCAAAATGTCCGTCATCTTTCACTTTAGCATTGGCTTCGGCAATAATCACCTTGCCTTCTTCATCAGCGGAAAGATAGACAACATCCTTTGTCACAACACCATTAACCACTTTGCGGTACGGACATTCAATAAAACCGTATTTATTGATTCTTGCATAAGTTGCAAGCGAGTTAATCAAACCGATGTTCGGACCTTCAGGTGTTTCAATCGGGCAGATACGTCCATAGTGCGTCGGATGCACGTCACGGACTTCAATACCTGCGCGTTCACGGCTTAAACCGCCGGGACCCAAAGCTGACAAACGACGTTTGTGTGTTATTTCAGAAAGCGGGTTGTTTTGATCCATAAATTGTGACAATTGCGATGAACCGAAAAACTCTCTGACAACGGCAGCAATCGGTTTTGCGTTAACCAAATCCTGCGGTTTGACGTTGTTTAAGACTTCCGCACTCATCTTTTCTCTAATGGCACGCTCCATTCTCAAGAGTCCCATACGGTATTGATTTTCCATCAATTCACCGACAGATCTGACACGACGGTTGCCGAGGTGGTCAATATCATCAGGTTCGCCCCTGCCGTCACGCAAATCAATTAAGTGCTTAACAATGCGCAAAATATCATCTTTTCTCAAGGTGCAATATGTATCAGGCGCATCCTTAAAATCAATATCCAAAGCATGGTTCAACTTCACACGACCGACAGAAGACAAGTCATAACGCTCTTTATCAAAAAACAGATATTTGAAAAGCTGGTGCGAGGCTTCCAATGTTGCCGGTTCACCCGGACGCATCACGCGATAAATATCCAAAAGTGCTTCTTCGCGGCAATGGTTTTTATCAACTTCCAAAGTGTTGCGAATATACGGACCGACATTGATTCCATCAATAAACAAAACACTCAGATCACTGATTTTTGCCTCTTTGATTTTACCCAAAACATCTTCATTTAATTCAGCACCGGCATCGGCGATGATTTCGCCCGTCTTTTTATCGACAACAGCTTTTGCCAAATATTTGCCATAAAGCTTTTCATCTGAAACCAAATATTCCGTCAAGCCGTCTTCAGCAAGCTTTTTAGCCATTCTCGGTGTCAATTTTTTGTTTGCTTCCCAAACAACTTTGCCCGTTTTTGCATCAACTAAATCAAATTCAAAACGAACACCTTTCATATGCTCGGGATTGAAAGAAACTTTCCAACCTTTTTTCGAGGCGCTGTAATTGTCCGTTTCGTAGAAGTAATTTAAAATCTCTTCTTTATCCATCCCTTTGAGTTCTTCTTCAGGGACATCTTCGCCTTTTTTAATGCGATCGATTGTTTCTTTTGAATACAACGAATACAAAAGTGATGTCAACGGCAACTTACGACGACGGTCGATACGTGCGTACAAAATATCTTTTGCATCAAATTCAAAATCGAGCCAAGATCCGCGATAAGGGATAATACGCGCTGCAAAAAGCAATTTACCCGTATTGGTTGTTTTACCCTGATCGCTGTCAAAAAACACGCCCGGCGATCTGTGCATTTGTGAAACAACAACACGTTCCGTACCGTTAAAAATAAACGTACCGCGGTCTGTCATAAGCGGAATATCGCCCATATAAACTTCTTGTTCTTTAATATCATGGATGGATTTTGAGCCTGTCGCTTCATCGACATCAAAAACAACCAATCTTAATGTTGCCTTAACCGGTGCCGAATATGTCATATCACGACGCAAGCATTCATCAACGTCATAACGAGGCTCTTCAAGCTCATATTTAACAAATTCAAGTTCACCGTTGCCGGCAAAATCGCTGATCGGGAAAATGGATTTAAAAACTTCTTCCAAACCGAATTCGCAATGATTTCCCTCAGCATCAACATTGTTGATAAAGCTGGAATACGAATCTGTTTGAACAGCAATTAAATCCGGCATATCAATAACAGCATCGATTTTGCCGAAGTTTTTCCTTACACGCTTTTTGCTCGTATAAGATTCTTTCATGTGATTTTATTCCTTTATATCAATAAATTCTGCAGCTATCCTATCGGATTTTTTTATAAAAGGAGCGACCTTTTTTATCCGAATCCCGCTTTCAGAAGGTTAAAAACGTTTTTTAAAATTTAAGGCGAATCGACGGAACCCCCTGGAAATAAAGCCAAACTCCGTCGCATTCAAAAGAATAATTACCTTTTAAGTCGCGCGTTTTATACAACCTTTATCAGCAAAAATCAAGATTTTTTTTCATTTTTTTCAAACTTTTTTTACAAAAAAAACGCACCTGAAATAAGACGCGTTTTTGATTGATTTTTCAATCGACTTTATCTGTACCTAATAGACACACGGTTAACTTTACCGGCTACGGCATTGGCCTCCTCAACGGTATAAATCCGGCGTTGATATGGATTGCCATCTTTATCAAACATACCAATTTTTTTACCATCTTGATAAACCGTCTTATAACCGAGCGAATCGTATATTGATGTTGTTTGAATGTTGTCGCCCCCATATGGATGCTGTGTCACAACTTCTTTAGTAAGATTGCCATTTATGTCATATTCAAAATTTTTACTTATCCAACCGGTATCACGTCTTGTGTGGTCATATATATCTGTAGCTTCGTATATCAATCGCCCGTCTTCATCCCATTCATATTCTTCATACAAGATTTCATCACCATCGACCTCTGTGTACATATTAATCTGTTCAGATGCCTTCGTTCCATCTTCATAATAAGAATAGCCATGCCCTCCTGAGCCGATATAGGCCAATCCGTTTCCACCTTCATCAAAGCCGGCATATATACTATAAGAGCCATATTCAATTCGATCATTCGAATCATAATATACCTCGTCGAGAAGTTGGTAATAAAGCATCACACCATTAGGACCATAAATTGCTTGGGTGTATGGCACACCATTTTCATAAGGATTAGATGAACTGTCGCTTAAATCATAACTTCTACTTGTTTCCAAATTTCCGTTTGCATCATAAAAATATTCTGTAATTCCACCACCAGTGGATGTTTCTTTTGATATTTTTCCGTTTTCATACGTTGATACAGTTTCAATATTTCCATTCATATATTTTGTTTTTGTTTGAATATTTTCGTTTTCATCAAAAGTATAATCATATGTATACTTCTTTGTTCCATTATTATTATTAGAATTACTTCTTACTATTTGTGTAACATCCCCATACTCATTGTATTTATATTCTTCCTGATAATCAATATTTCCGGAACTGTTATAATGTATTTTACCTGCAATTTGCCCTTGTTCATTTGGAAAAAATACTGTTCGTGATAAAATATTTTCATTTTCATCATACAAGCTTTCTTGATAAGAATTATTTTGTTCATCATCGGTACTATATTCAATATAAGCACCGGAATCGTAGATTATTTTTTTTAATTTACCACCAGAATCATATTCATATTCAACGGCTTTGGCGGATAAAGATATTAAATAAGTTCCCAAAAGTATTACTATATATTTATTTTTCATGAATATTCTCCTAAAAAAGTTAATATAAAAAACCAAAACCGCGCCTTTTTTAGAGCGGACGGGGATGTTCTCAAATCACATACTAGACAATGACTCCGACAATTTTTAGGCTTTTAGCCCTGTACATCTTTCATCGGCACCCCGACCAAATTTCGGGGATAAACGTGCTTTTTTTACAAAAAAAAGAACCGCACAATAACGGCTATCCTTTCGCCGTCTAGTATGAAAGCTTGAGAAAGCTCCGCGCCTTATCAAGGCACTTGACAATAAGGTTTCCCTTACCATCCAACTTTTATTGAAGCATAAATTTAGATCAATGTCAAATCTTTTTTGAAAAATTTTAAAAAATTAAAAAAAGTTGTTGACATTAAACGGTGGTTTAAATTGACCAGCTTTCGCGCAAAAAAATAACGCTGTTTCAAATGGATATAAAGTATTTTTCTAAAAAAAAATACTTTATTAAATCACTTATCAATCAGGTATCGGTAAAATTTTCGGATTTACTGCATCAAACGGGCTTTGGCGCGTTGCCAATCACGATCCTTGATTGTTTCGCGCTTATCATACAGCTTTTTGCCCCGCCCCAAACCGACTTCCAACTTAGCGCGGCCATGGTCGTCAAAAAACAGCTTCATTGCAACAAGCGTCGAACCTTTTTTATTCAGAGCGTTGATGATTTTGACGATTTCTCTTTTCGTCAACAACAACTTGCGATCACGCTTCTCGGGGTGGCTTTCATAGCCCTTGTTGGCATATTCGGCAACAAACATTTGCGATATATAAAGCTCATCGTCTTTAATAATTCCATAGGCCTCATTGATTTGAGCGTGCCCCAAACGCATCGATTTGACCTCTGTCCCGCTTAAAACAAGACCCGCCACAAATGTTTCTTCAATCTCATAATCAAAACGGGCGCGACGGTTGAATGCCACCTGCCCTTTTGAAATAAAATCGGATTTTTTAATCTTTTCTTTCATCGCTTTATATCAAGCCGAAACCTTATCGTTTGCAACAGCTTTAACCTCTTGTGGCGCCGGTCTTGAAGGTGCTTGCGGCTTTTGCTCTTTCGTAACTTTGACACAACGCCCCTCAATCAATGCGCCCGGTTCAATCGCAATGGTTGAATACAAAACATCGCCCGTCACGCGCGCCCCTTTGGCAATAATCACATTTTCAGACTCGGCCGATCCTTGAAGCAAACCGTATATATTGAGGTTTTTGGCCTTAACCTGACCGTAAACGTGTCCTCTTGAACCGATAATCAATTCTTCACACATCACGTTTCCCTCTAAATTACCGTCAATGTGGATAACATCACCGCTCAAAATATGCCCTTTGATCTTTGTACCAAAGCTGATAATGCTCGGTACCGGTGTATTTGAACCACGGCTCATTCGTGCAATTTTTAAGTAAATCATCTTGCGTAATTTCATATCAAAATCCTTTTATTTTTTTAATGCTGACATAAAAGCCATCGGATCAACGTTTGCACCATTAAAGATAACTTCATAATGCAAATGAGGTCCTGTCGATCGACCGGTTGAACCGACTTCTGCGATTTGCTCGCCCTGTTTGACTTTTTGACCTTTTTTGACATACAATTTATTTAAATGTGCATATTTCGTCTTAAAGCCGTTTTCGTGATCAATCTCCAGCAAATTGCCGTATCCGTTCATCCACTCGCTGCGTGTGACTTTTCCGTCAGCCATCACTTTAACTATATTACCTTTATTGGCGGCTAAGTCAACCCCTTTATGCGCAGCTGATTTTTTGTTAAACGGATCGGAACGATGGCCGAACGGCGAACTGAGGTGATAATTCCAAATCGGTTCACCGAGCGGTACGCTCTTCAATACTTCACGATAATAACTCAAATCATCAATTTTTAAAAAGACATCCTGCATCTTTTTGGATAATTCTTCGTTATCAACTTCAGGTGCCGGCTCAAAAGTCCCGCCGGATCCGTCTTTTTTACCGCCGGCAAGCGGATTGTAGTATTTATTTTGCCGTTTTATCGACTTATTAATGTTTGAAATTGCATCTTTAATTTTCTGCGCTTCCGTCTCCGAAATTTTTTCAACTTTGTTTAAGATTTCCATTTCAGAAATTTCAAGTTTTTGCACAGATGTTTCAAGCTGTTTGATTTTAGAAAGCAAAAGTGCCCTTTCTGACAAGGCTCTGTCACGCTCTAAAACGGCATCACGAATCGTAACGTTTTTATCCATACCCTCTTTTTTAAGCCAATCTTCATTGTCGGTAATTTGCTTAATTTTATCTTCCATGAGCTGCGCCTGCTGTTTATAGCGATCCAAATCAGGCGATTCTTCAGGATTGTCTTCAGAAAGAAGTGTAAACATTGCATTAATGTTTTTATGCACAGCAACAAAATCACTCATCAAATCGGCATAAGCGTCACGCGTTCTGTCAAGCTTAGTCATCAACTTATCTGATTTATGATACATATGATATGAAAAAGCACTCCATACCCCGATAAGCACCACCACTATCAGGGCAAAAATCTGCATTTTAGACGAGATATTAAAAACTTTCGCACGCGCCCCGCTTCTGAATATAATCTCTTTGTTTGAAAAAAGAGGTTTTGACGGTGCATAATGCATTTTGTGCGGTTTTTTTATCTTAAAATGTGCATTCCTTCTCATAAAAAAATCCTATACCGCGAGCATTCTATTTAAATAAAACACTCAAAACAGAGTTGTATTATAACAAAAAATAAATAAAAATAAAGCTTTTTTTTCAAGCCATCATTTTTAGGCTTGACGAAACACGTTTTTTTATGCTACACTGAAGGGTAGGTAGAAGAGTTTCGACTTTTCTTATCAAGTACCCTGATAGGGTGCGGAGCTGTAACTGGCTTTAACTATACGCAGTGATGGATAACACTGTAATTTTATGGTGTTCTTTTTATTTTAAAAGAACTGATGTCCCCGAAAAATGTCGGGGTGCTGGTGGCGAATGTACAGGATTTTTCTAAAGGCTATCAGAGTCGTTTCGTATAGTTTGATTAGTTAACGCCCCGTCGCTCTTTTAAGGTGCGACTTTTTGTTTGTCATTTTTTTAATGTAACTTTTGTATAAGAGGATAAACTATGAGAAAAATAAAATTTATAAGTACTTTGATATTAACCATCGTATTTTCAGAAAACGCATTATCTACAACATGCACAGAAGCTGATGGTAGTTGGAATTGGCCTGAAGATATTGTAGAATTAGGTTCTCTCTGCACCGTCACAGAAATACAATCAACGACATATGAAACAATTGAGCCGGATGATTCATATTCTTCTACAACTCTTCCAACCTATGACGTAGAAATTAAAAATGAAAACGGAGATGTGATTGGAAAAAGAACGTATGTTGAAGGCGGTGATGGGATGGAGTTAGTGTCTTATCAAAAGCTGGAAAACAACAAAGTTACAGAAGAGCTTTTCCTTCCGGAAGGATCAAAATTTTTTAACGATTGTCAAGTTGGTGGTTATGCATTTGATTTAAGGGCTTATAGAAAATATGATGAAAACGGGCAACCTACAGAAGAAAAAAGATATGAATGGAACAACAATGCGAGTATAGACCATTTAACTTCTGAAACTAAATACGAGAACGGCGATGAAATAGAAACCATTTATAACTATGGAGAGGGTGCAGAAGGAGTTCTTGTGTCAACACAAACCTATAAAAATGGACATCTTATCGGTGATGCAAGTTATGTAATTAGTGAATATTGCCCTGAAGAAGGTGACTGCTTTGATATGTGGACTCTCGTATCCACAAACAACTATGCGCAAGATACAAACATCAAAGAGTATAATCCAGCCGACGGCAGTTATACCATCAAAGATGAAAACGGCAATATCATTGGCTTTGAGGGTAAGCGCATCTACACCATCGATGAGGCCAATCAGGTGGCGGGAAAGACAAACACTTTTTCGATTCGGTATCGATGAGTGCGAGATGGCCGGAATACATCCGGCCATGACAAAAGGACTTTGCCCAAATGATGACAATGAGATGCTGAAACGAGTTCAGCATGACGATAGGCGGAAAATGGTTTTTTCTGCCTTTTGCTTAAAATGAGTTTTTTTAAGCAAATCCTTTAAAAAAAAGTTGCAATTTAATCAAAGCCTGATTATTCTATGGAAAAATTAAACTTGTTAAAGGATAAAAAAGATGAAAAAAGCTCAAAGCGTTAAAGAGTTTGTTGAACGTATTGATGCCACAAAAAAAGTCAACCCGAAGGATTTGTCTTCGGATCAGGATTTAACAATTGCGATTATGAATTTGATTTCGATTGAAGAGCATCTTGTTTTTTCAGGCGCTAAAACAGGTAAAACAGCTTTTTATGACTTGATTGAAGAGGTCAGAGAAACGCGCAAACGCCTGATGCAAAAAATTATCCCTTCATATGAAGGTGAAGTTTGGTGTATTTCAAAGCATCTGCTTGCGACATCTATGCGCTTGATGGAAGTTGGAACAAAGCAACAATCTCTCGGCAATAAAGAGCAAGCTTATGACTTGTTTAACAAAGCATATGATATGTATTGCCTGTTTTGGGGGCTGAATATGAATATGCTTGCCGTTAATGATGCCAAATGGGTTCAAGACAGCGTTGAAGATGTCAAAAAAATTGCAGATAAAATCAGTGCTTCCGTCGAGCTGAAAGAAGAAATTAAGGAAGAAGTCAAGCCTCAAGGTGCTCTTGCTAAAATGAAAGCATTTGTCAGAAAAGCGGTTGATTGTTGTATTGAATAAAAATAACGGGACGAAAATCATGAAAAATTTTTTAAAGATTTTGATGTGTGTGTTTGCATTGACACTTGGAGGCTGTGTCGAGGACGAAACGGCAAATACATCGGCAAGCCAAAGTGAAATCAGCAACAATCAGGTTTATTTCTTTTATCAGACGACCTGTCCGCATTGTCATCATGCTGCAGCTTATATCGCGCAGAAATATCCTAATTTAAAGATGGTTAATCTTGATGTACGTCAACCGGCAAATTTTAATCTGTTTTTGAAGTGTGCGCAAAAGTTCAGATTAGCACAAGACAGTTTGGGTACACCGCTGATTTGCATGGGAGACCACTATATTATGGGCTGGTCTGATACGGATGCCGCAAAATTTGATATGTATGTACAGCGCTTTAAATAAAGCGCTTTTTTTTGATTATATCCGATAAAAATGTTTTTGATTTGAATTTATGTGGATGAAAAGTCGTGCAGGACTTGCTAATTTAAAAACGGCTTCTTATATTATAAAAAAAATAATTCATCGGAGACATGAATCAATGGAAAAGAAACAAAACGTTTCATACCCTGTTTTGCCCCTTCGCGATACGGTCCTTTTTCCGAAAATGATTGTACCGCTGTTTGTTGGCAGAGAAAAATCAATTAATGCTTTGGAAGACGCTCAAAAAAACGGAACGCCTGTGGTTTTGGCAACTCAGAAAAAAGCCGCTCTTGAAGATCCGAAAGATAAAGACATTTATCATATCGGTACGCTTGGCAATATTTTGCAAATGCTCAAACTGCCTGACGGAACGGTCAAAATTTTGGTAGAAGGTCTTGAGCGCGTTAAAATCATCAAATTTTCTTTCAAAAGTGATTTTATTAAAGCACAAATAGAGCCGATTGTTGATGAAAATACTGACAGCAAAGAGCTTGAGGCTTTATCTCGTGCCGTTATCTCGGAATTTGAAGATTATGTGCATGCCTCAAAGCGTGTTTCGCCGGAAGTCATTACAGCCATTCATCAAATTGAAAACTTAAGCAAACTGACCGATACCATTGCTTCGCATTTAACCTTAAAAGTTGAAGATAAGCAAGCCCTGTTAGAGGCAAAAAGCATTAAAGAGCGTTTTGAAAAGCTCCTTAACATGATGAATGCAGAACTCGCCATGATGGAAATTGAAAACAAAATCAAATCGCGCGTCAAAAAACAGATGGAAAAAAGCCAAAAAGAATATTATCTGAACGAGCAGATGAAAGCCATCCAAAAAGAATTAAATGACGGTGATGAAGATGACGAATTAAGCATTTATACAAAAAAAATTGAAAATACGAAGCTTTCAAAAGAAGCAAAAGACAAAGCTCTCTCAGAGCTGAAAAAGCTTAAAATGATGGGGCCTATGAGCTCAGAAGCCACGGTGGTACGTAATTATTTGGATTGGATTTTAGATATTCCGTGGAAGGTCAAGTCAAAAGTCAATAAAGACCTTAAAAAAGCAATGGATATTTTAGAGGCCGATCACTATGGCTTAGAAAAAGTTAAAGAGCGCATCATTGAATATTTGGCCGTACAATCACGAGCTGAAAATGATAAAATCAAAGGTCCGATTTTATGCCTTGTCGGCCCTCCGGGAGTGGGCAAAACATCGCTCGGGCAATCAATCGCAAGAGCAACGGGGCGCAAATTTGTGCGTGCCTCGCTGGGCGGTATGCGCGACGAGGCCGAAATCAGAGGCCACAGGCGCACGTATATCGGCTCTATGCCGGGTAAAATCGTACAAAGTATGAAAAAAGCCGGTACCTCAAACCCGCTCTTTTTACTTGATGAAATCGATAAATTGGGTGCCGATTGGCGCGGTGACCCAAGCTCTGCACTTCTGGAGGTCTTGGATCCCGAGCAAAATGCAACTTTCAACGATCATTATCTTGACTTAGATTATGATTTGTCGGATGTGATGTTTGTGACAACGGCAAACTCGCTTGATATGCCGCGTCCGCTTTTGGATAGGATGGAAATCATTAGATTGTCCGGCTATACCGAAGATGAAAAACTTGAAATTGCAAAGCGTCATTTGATACCGAAGATTTTATCCGAAAATGCGGTAGAATGTTCAGAGCTGATTATCACCGATGATGCTGTGCGTGATATCATCAGATATTACACGCGTGAGGCCGGTGTGCGTAATTTGGAACGTGAATTGTCGACCATTGCACGAAAATCGGTTAAGGAATTTTTGCTCAGAAACGAAAAATGCATCACCCTTGAGGTCAATGCCAAAAATCTTGATAAATATCTCGGCGTCAAACGTTTTTCGTTCGGTGAAGCGGAAGCGGAAGACCATATCGGCGTGACAACTGGATTGGCGTGGACGGAAGTCGGTGGCGATATTTTATTTATTGAAGCGGTTGATATGCCGGGCAAAGGCCGCGTTCAACAGACCGGAAAACTCGGTGACGTGATGAAAGAATCGATTGATACGGCTTATTCTGTCGTTCGTGCACATTCCAAAGATTTAGGTATTGATCCAAAGGTTTTTGAAAAGACGGATATTCATATCCATGTGCCGGAAGGCGCAACACCGAAAGACGGGCCTTCCGCCGGTATTGCAATGTTTACGACGCTTGTTTCGGTGTTTACAAAAACGCCGGTCAGAAAAGATGTTGCAATGACGGGGGAAATCACCTTGCAAGGTAGAGTTCTTCCGATCGGCGGCTTAAAAGAAAAGCTTTTGTCGGCTCTGCGAGGGGGGATTAAAACCGTAATTATCCCTCAAGAAAACGTTAAAGATTTGGCCGAAATTCCTGATAATGTCAAAGAGGGCTTAAAACTCATGCCTGTCTCTAGCGTTAAAGAAGTTCTGGATATTGCGCTTAAAAATAAACCGACGAAAGGAAACAAAAAACAAAAAAAGTGATTATTTTGTTTCAAACCTTAACATTATAAAAAAGACACATCTTTTCGACGTGCCTTTTTTTATTTGGTGGGCGCTGAGAGGCTCGAACTCCCGACCCTCTCGGTGTAAACGAGATGCTCTAGCCAACTGAGCTAAGCGCCCGCTTAT
>CADAAN010000013.1 GCA_902785935.1 uncultured Pseudomonadota bacterium | reverse complement strand
CGGTTTGATACCGGTTTTTTTAAATCGAAAATTTTTCATATGATACAAAATTTAACAAAAGGAAATCCTGCAAAATTAATTGTGCTGTTTTGTTTGCCGCTTCTTATCGGCAACTTATTTCAACAGCTTTATAATATCACGGATATTTTAATTGTCGGGCGTTTTCTCGGGGTCAACGCTTTAGCCGCCGTCGGAGCAAGCGCGCCGATATTTTTTGTGATTTTGCTGATTTCGTTTGGCTTTTCAAACGGGTTGACGGTTATTACCGCGCAAAAATTCGGGGCTGATGACTTTGATCAAATGCGCAAATCGATGACACATGCTATTATAGCCAGTTCTGTTTTGTGCATTTTTATGACAATCATTTTGGTTTTTTTCTTAAGACCGATTTTAAGAGTGATGAATGTTCCCTCTGAGATTGAGGATGAAGCCTATACATTTATGAGCATTTTATCAATCGGGCTTGTGATGATTGTGTTTTATAACCTGCTGTCTGGGTTTGTTCGTGCTTTGGGTGACAGCAGAACGCCGCTTTATTTTTTGGTATTTTCAACACTTTTGAATATTGTATTTAATTTTGTGCTGATTTATTTTTTAGGTTTCGGTGTGGCGGGATCGGCATTGGGTACGGTTTTGGCAACAACAATTGCGCTTGTGTTATGCGGTATATATGTTTATAAAAAATTTGATATAATCAGGCTTAAAAAGTCGGATTGGTGCTTTGATAAACAAATGCTTTTAAGTCAGCTCAAAATTGCGGTGCCGATGTCTGTTCAGTTTTCGGTGCTTTCAATCAGCATGATGGTCATTCAAAGTGCGTGTAATTCATTTGGTCCGAATATCATTGCGGCTTTTACGGCAGCTTTACGGATTGAACAACTGGCAAATCAGCCCTTGCTTGCTTTGGGTATATCAATGGCGACTTATTCGGCGCAAAATTTCGGGGCAAACAAAATAACGCGAATCCGACAGGGTGTACGATTTACGGTCGCAGTGACTTTTGTATTGAGTGTTTTGGCATCGCTTTTGGTGCGTTACGTCGGACGTGATATGATTTCTGTCTTTTTAAATCAAGAAAACAACTTGATTATTGAAACGGGCAGAAGCTATTTGTCAATCAGCACGATGTTTTATTTTTTCTTGGGGTTGATTTTTATATTCAGAAATGTTTTGCAAGGTATGGGTAAGGCTATTTTGCCGCTTATTGCCAGTCTTGCGGAATTATTTCTCCGCTCGTTTGCAGCTATTTATTTGGCGGCAGCTATGGGGTATCGCGGTATTTATTATGCATCGCCGATTGCGTGGGTCGGAGCGGCATTGATTGTCACAATCGGCTATGCATTCACTATTAAAAATTTTAAGAAAAAAACTTATAAAAGGAGATTAAAATGAAACTTGCATCACTTTCTATTATCAAAGATAAAAAAAATAATCGCTTTTTAATGATTAAACACCATCGTGGTATGAATGAAGGATTCGTCAATTTTCCGGGCGGAAAAAAAGAAGAATGTGATCCTGATATGATAGCTTGTGTCAAGCGTGAAACAGCGGAAGAAACAGGTTTGAAGATACTAAATCCGAAATTTGTCGGGTATATGGAATTTCCGACGATGAACATTGCGGTTTATGCCTATTTATCGACCGAGTTTGAAGGTACACTTTGTCCGAAGAAAGACGAAGTTGACGTTTTTTGGCAGCCTGCCGATAATATTCCTTATGATAAGATGCGTACGGCAGATGCTGATTTTTTGCCTGAGATTTTAAAGGGAAAAATCTTAAAAAAACGCTATTTTTATAATTCTGACGGCAGTTTACAAAAAATTGAAAATATCGCCTGATTTTATTTGACTTTTATATTTTTTTGTGTGATAATCAAGATCGGATAAGGGAGATTTTGCTTTCTTATCAAGTACCTTAGTAGGGTGCGGGGCTTTAAAACAGCTCAAAGATATGTGCAGTGAAGATAACACTGTTTTATTAGTGTTGTTTTTTTGTTTTTAAACAACGTTTATCCCCGAAAGATAGTCGGGGAGTCGATGGCGAATGTACAAGATTATTTCTAAAGGTCATCGAGGTCATTTCACATATCATGATTGTTTTACTCCCCGTCGCTCTAAAAGTGCGACCTTTTTTAATGTAAATAGTATATGGAGAAATGATATGAAAAAAAAAGCATTGCTGACGCAATCGGTTTTGAAGTTAATCACCCCCACCATGCCTCCCCCCTCGGAAGCGTTCATGCTGAACGCAAGGGGGAGGATTCAAGGGATGTTAAAAAGCGGAGAAATAAAATGAAAAAATGGATTTTTGTTTTGGGTTTGGTTTTGAGTTTTAATGCAAATGCTGAAACGATGACACAAGGAGTTTGCGGCACGGGCTGTTCTTGGATTAAAAACGGAACAAAGCTGACAATTACCGCGGAAAATGGTGCTGTTATGGATGATTTTGAAGAACTTGAAGATGAAAGAGGTTGTTATACAAGTGCTCCTTGGGGAACAGATTTTACCGAAGTTGAGTTTATAGGTTCAATCAGCAATATCTCAAACAATGCTTTTCAGGGCTCTAGTATAGAGCAAATCACGATTCCGAATAGCGTCACTTCTATCGGTGTAAACGCTTTTTCATGGACGGAAAATCTTTCAAGCGTTAATATTCCAAATTCGGTGACTTCTATCGGGAAATGGGCTTTTGCAAAAGTTGGTAATCTAACAGATATTGTTCTTCCGGTCTCTGTAACAACAATTGCTGATAGAGTCTTTTCTCTTTCATATAATTTACAAAATATCGTTATTGAAAATCCGAATGCTGTTTTACAGGAAGATGCTTTAATTACATTTTTGGGAAATATATATTGTCAAAGTTTAGACCAATGCTCTGGTAAGGGAATTGATGATGAAAAAATAAAAATTTATACCAAAGAGGGCAACGACATAGATGGATACCTTTATAAAGTCGGTGATGATTATTTTGCTTCAAGAGATTTAATGATTAATAATATCAAATGTGATAATAAAAAACAGTGCGAATCTCTTTTAGCTTCCGCGCAAAACGGCATATTTAGTTTTAATGGTAAATTTTATGAATCACTCAATGATTTAGCGCATCATGAACACATCAAAAAGCGTATCTATACCATTGAAGAAGCCAATCAAGTGGCGGGCAAGACAAATTCCTTCAAGATAAAGTATCGGTGATACAGTCCCTATAATTTTTGCAATGCCAATCAGAATTTCAGTCCATCGGTTTTAAGTTTTCCACTTCCTGACGGGCGCGTTTGTCGACGCGTTCGTTTTCTTCACATCCGGCATGTCCCTTGACCCATACCCATCTGATTTCATGCACCTGCACCAATTCATCCAAAATCATCCACAAATCGACATTTTTGACATCTTGCTTTTTGTTTGCGGTCTTAAAACCATTTTTCTTCCAATTCGGCAACCATTCCGTGATACCATTCATCACATATTTGCTGTCGGTGTAAAGCGTAATGTTGCAATGTGTTTTTAGGGCGTTTAGAGCCTCAATGACGGCCATCAATTCCATGCGATTGTTGGTGGTCATCAAGTCACCGCCGGAAATTTCTTTTTCTTGGCCTTTGCATTTCAAAAGCGCTGCCCATCCGCCGATTCCCGGATTTCCGGAACAAGCGCCGTCGGTATAAATTTCAACTCTCGGCGTCATCTATGCTCTCCTTAAATACGTATTCAAAAATTCAGTCATAAGAGCTTCTTTTTCATCTTCTGCTTTCAAAGCTTTGGCCACAAATGAACGCAACTGATTTTTGGTCAAAAATATTCTGAAATCTTTTGGCGTTGCACTTTCAGCCCCGATAACACCGTTTAAGCAAAAATCATCTTCGGCAAATTCTGATAATATAATCTGTACATTTGTAAATTTTAATTTTCCGCGCGGAGGCAAACGCATCTCAGGCTTTGTCATCAAATTAAAATGTCCCGAAATACCGCTTATGACATCCATTTGATTATATCCCGTCAGGCGTACTTTGTTATAATCACTTCCCGTACTTTCCGTCGTCAAAGAAAAATAAAGCTCTTTGGCAATCGCATTGCTTTTGTTTTCAGCAATGACAGAAAAATTAAGCTTGATATATTTTTCAGGCGGATTATCAATCGTGTTGGGGTATAAGACATCTTCCTCAACACTTTCGATTATTTCGATAGATTTATCTTCAATCAAAAGTTCAATATTCGGCTGAGGCCGCTTGCCAAACATACCTGCAATCACAGCATAAGGCGCAGGCACGTTATTTGAGCCGGATCGGATATAAATCGTTGAATTAGAGGCTGTCATCAAAGGCGTTAATTCAGATTTCGGGATATAGGTTGCAACATATCCGTCACCGTTTTCATCGACGCTGATAATATGATTGCGCACACCGTTGTGGCTTGGAATGGTGCATCCTGAAATGGCATTTTCAATCCAACTTAAAAATCGATGTACGTTTTTGACCTTGACCTTGGCTTTGGCGACATCACCAACCTCAATATCACGTGCACATTCAACACCCCAAACGATGACCCCGCCTTCCGAATTACCAAAGCCCGAAATGGCTTTGGCAAGGTTGCGTCTGTCATCTTTATGAAGGGTCTTAAAATTTTTGCCATCAGATACAGCTTGCTTAAAATCTAAAAACAACTCTTCAGTCTGGCGATTTATGATAAACTCATCAATTGCATCTTCTCCGAAATAAATCAATTTTTGAAAAATATCTTCGGCACGTGACATATTTTGTCCCCCTTTTATTAAATTTTAAGCATTTTTTCAAGCGCATCATAACTCGGATATTTTTTTAAATTGCCGAGAAGTGTATATGTCGGACGAGAAGAAAAAAGCATTTGTGCTGCCTTTTGTATATCATCTTTGCTGACACTTTCAACACGTTCAACCACCTCATCCGTACTGATAATCCGATTATGTATCAAATATTGACGTGCCATCACTTCAGCCGTTGAAGAAGAGCTTTCCAAAGCCATCAACATACTTGCTTTAAGCTGTGTTTTTGCACGTTCAAGCTCTTTATCCGTGACTTTATCCGAAACAACTTTTTTAATTTCATCCGAAACAACAGGCAATAATGCATTCAATTCATCAGCTGTTGTACCGGCATAAATGCCAAACAACCCTGTGCCTGTATGTGAATTTGTAAAGCTGTATACCGTATACACAAGCCCCCTCTTTTCTCTGATTTCCTGGAAAAGCCGTGAGGACATTCCTCCACCGAAAATTGTCGAAAAGACAGATACCGGGTAATACATCGGATTTTTGTATTCAATACCCTTAAAACCGATTAAAACGTGTGCTTGCTCAATATCCCTGTTCTCGGCAAAAAAACCGCCGCTGTATGTCTGAGGCTCAATCTCAAATGAGGCCTTTTTATCATAATCTGCCAAGCGATCTTCAATCATCTTAACAAAAAGATCATGTTTGACATTGCCTACCGCAACAACAACCATATTGTTGACGCCATAATGTGTCGCCATATAATCACGCATTCTTTTTGCATCAAATGAACGCACTTTTTCGGCAGGGCCCAAAATCGTCCGCCCCAAAGGCAAATTTTCAAAAGCTTTTTCTTGAAAATAATCAAAAATGGCATCATCGGGTGTGTCTATACTTTGTTTAATTTCCTGAACAACAACCTCTTTTTCTTTGACCATTTCATCAGTATCAAAAGTCGGTGCTTTGATAAAATCCGCAATCACATCAACGGCCAACTCTGCATCAGAGTGAAGCATTTTGGCATAAAAAGCCGTAAATTCACGCGAAGTATAAGCGTTTGTCTGTCCGCCGACATTTTCGATATCTTCCGAAATGGCCAATGCGTCACGCTTTTCTGTACCCTTAAAAACCATGTGCTCAATAAAATGCGAAATACCGTTTTCATCAAGTTTTTCGTACGCTGAACCCGTATTGACCCAAATACCGAGCGAAATGGTTTGTGTTTCACTTCTTTCGGATGATATGATAGTCAGACCGTTTTTCAATATTGTTTTTGTGTATTTCATATTCGTCCCGTTTAAAATCTCAATTGACAGTATTATATCGCTGATATAAGATAAATCAACATAAATTAAAAGTTTCAAGGAAAATTATAAACATGAAAAAAAATCCAAGATTTGCCATTGTTTTGTCCGGATGCGGTCGTGCAGACGGTTCTGAAATACACGAAACGACGTGTGCCATGCTTTCAATAGATTGTTTAGGATGCACTTATCAATGTTTTGCTCCAAATATCAATCAATCCATGGTCGTCAACCATGTGACAAATGAAATGATGGATGAAAAGCGCAATGTTTTGATTGAATCTGCACGTTTGGCACGCGGCAACATATTGCCCCTAAAAGATTATCGACCTGAAGATTTTGATGCAATTATCTTTCCGGGTGGTTTAGGCGCCGTCACCAATTGGTGTGATTTTAAGATTTCGGGTGTCAATTGCGATGTTGACGCTTCCGTTCGAAAGACGATTTTGGACAGCTTTCAAAAAGGCGTTGTCATCGGCGCTATGTGCATCGCACCTGTTGTGATTGCCAAAGTTTTGGGCGACAAGGGTGTGCATGTCACCATCGGCAATGACGAAAATGTTGCCAATGCCATACGTCGCACAGGTGCCGTTCATGAGCCAAAAGGCGTCACCGAGGTTTGCGTCGATGAAATCCGCAAAGTCGTGACAACCCCCGCTTATATGCTCGCCTCTTCAATCAAAGAAGTCTGCGAAGGCGCCGATAATATGATTAAAGCCATCATAAAGCTTACAAAAAAATAAAAAAATCATGGTTCACTGCGCACAACCAACATATAACTGCATCCTCCTTCTTCATTGCAATGTGAACACGCTTCAGTAATACTTTGCATTGTTGTTTGTGTGATAATATCATAGCCGGTGTTGTTGGGGTTATATATATAGTAGGAATCATTTTCTGTCAAAATATAAATATATCCGCCAGAACCTGTATCATCAGGATAAGTCCACCATTCAACCGGCGCGGCATTTTCCCAACCTGCGGATGCAAAAGCGATGCATGATTTCGAATCGGTAAAATCCATCGAAAACGAACAGCGAATATATTTTTGATTTCCCTCACAGTACGAACTTAACAGACCGATCGGAAGTCTGCAACCCGTCCGGCCATAACTATCCGTTTCTTTAATACACTGATCGATAAGACCGTATTGAAGCATATCATCAGCCCCAATAATTTCAAAAAAATTCGGGCCTAAATTTTTTTCTTCCAATTCCATAAATCTTTGCAAAAAGCTGTTAAATGCATCAATTGTTTGATTCATCTTATACTTAAACATCGCCGCCGAATAACCTTTTAACGCACCCGCGCTCAAAACGCCGACAATGGCCAACACGCCCAGCATTTCAACCATACTTCTGCCTGTTTCATTTTTTTTCATTAATCGTCCCTTTCTTTTATATAAAAAAAATTCCGTTTCAAATAACCTAAAACGGAGAGGAGTCGAAAAAACTGTTCAATCGCAGCCTGTCTTATTCGTGAGTACTGGTAAAACTCCTTATCTCAACAACTCCTTCCGAAGAGGAGCATATAGATTGAACGTGTTTTTTCGGACACCGCAACCATTTTGGTTACATGCTGATTATGACATAGTGTTATTTGATTGTCAACGAAAAATTTTGAAATACGGATTTTTATTTGCAAACACGCTTTTTAAGCGTGGCCGGTGTTGAAGATAAATCTTGAAAGATCGATTTTTGTTTCATCCATGGCGCGTTGCCATTTTTTATCATCTTGCGTATGAAACAAAAGCTCATTTGATGCGTCGGCAACCATCCAGTCATTGTTTAAGATTTCGTATTCCAACTGTCCGGGCGCCCAAGCCGAATATCCGAGCGCAACCAAATTTTCGTTCGGTCCGATACCGTAAGCAATGTCTTTTAAAACATCAAGGTTTGAAGAAACGGCAACTTTATCATCTATTTTGTATGTACCCGGTTTATAGTATTCCGCGCTGTGCAAAACAAAACCTCTGATTTTTTCGACCGGTCCGCCCTGATACAAAAAAAGCTCATCCAAATTCGGCATTCCGGCAGAGGGCATCGGAACGGCCAAATCCGCAAACGAAAAATCTTTGAGCTTTTTATTGACAATAAAGCCCATCGCACCTTCTTTGCCGTGCGAACACAGATAAACGACGGCATTTTGAAAACATTCATCCGCCAGTTTCGGCAACGAAATTAAAAACTTGCCCGTCAAAAATTTATCATCGCTTATCGCCATTTTATTTGCTTATATCCTAAAATTATATTTGCCAGAACTGAAAAGTTATTATATCATACTTTTGAAATAAAAGCAAACTCTTAAATCGTCTGTCATATGGTTAAACTCTTTGAATATATAGTTTTTATTTTTTGCTGTTTCAATATATTTCAAACATCAAATGCCGAAATTATTTTGGATATTCCGGAAGATGAATTTGAAATAAGCGAAAAAACACCTTTTTTCAACATCGGGGCATTACCGCAACCCGTCCATTTAAGGCAAATTTTGGCAAAACAAAACAATTCAGCCCTCGGCAATATTGCAATTTTAGGCCACTATTTTGACGCAAAGTACAAAAAAGATGCGTTAGAACGTGATTTAAGGGCAGAACTCGCATTGATTTTTCCCGAACTTTCGGACGATGAAATAGACAAGCTTTCTTATCAAATCAAGACGGTTATTTTGATTTATCGCGAAGGCAAAAAAAAGTATCACGAAGTCACGAAAAATCTCACAACCCCTAAAGATCCGCCGCTTGTCGTAGATGATGATGAATATGCCGTTCTGGGCGATAGAGAATATATCCCCGTTGAAGAGGGAAAATATGCCGTTATTACCGATTTTAAAAAAGTTATCGGTTATGGCAACAATCCACGTGAAATCGAGGCGATGGAAGCAAAAATTCGCCGTGATGAGGATAAAAAACGCAAAAAAACGGATTTTGAAAAATTCAAAGAAATGTGGGATAAAATCGAATTTTCTAAATTGACGTCATATGGCGTGACCGAGCCGAACCCTTTTGTCGGCAATGCCGGTATCGGTGATTTTACGGATGATGATGACGGGTATCGCGCGCGTCTTGTTTCTGAATTTGCCAGAATCGGCGATAAACAAGAATTTTTAGCGGCTTTACACATCATTGTTCCAAATCATCGTTTTATGTCGGCCGTCAACGGAGCAGAAGGCCTTAAAAAACCTGAAATCAAGCTTAAAAATACCGAAAATATTGCGGATTATGAAGTTTTTTATCCTCTTGCGATAGGGCTTTCAGGCGATAAAATGATCGGTGCTTATCGCGGTGATTTTGCTTTTCCGATTAAAATCAGACTTAAAGACGAGCAAAAACCCGTTTCGCTGGATGCCGAAATTTTGTTTACGGATTGTGATTTTGAGCCTGTTTGCCGGCAAAAAAGTTTGACAACATCGCTTAAAATCGATGTTGACGATGCAAATCAACACACTTTATCATCCATGGCGACATTTGTGCGGCAAAGTTTTTATCATATTCCACAACAAAATAATAAGTATTTAAAACTTGAAGACGTATCTATAAATAAAACAGGTGACAAACTTTATTTTGAATTTTCGTATCATGCAGAGGTGAAAAACTTTGCACTTATTCTTGAAAATGAGGCAAAAACATCTTTTTTTGCCCCTAAAATCACGATTTTCAAAAACCGAATTTATGCTGAAGTTTCGGCTTCGGATGATACACAAAATTTGGATGATATACCGCTTTTAATGTATGCGCGGCTCAATGATTATGCCGATATAGCAATGACTTTGCGCCCGTCAGATTTTAAGGCTCAGGCAGATTTTATAAAATTGCCGCATTTGATTTTGTTTGCGTTTTTTGTCGGTCTTTTGTTTTATCTGACACCTTACGGCGCGGCGATGATGTTCACGACACTGACAAGGGCAAAATTATCTGCAAAAAATGAGATTATGCGGATTTCATCTCAGGCTTTAATTTTAGCAATGACGGCATTCTTTTCAGGGTATTTGCTTTTATCTTTTCCGGATGCGGTTTTTGTAAACCTTAAAAACAATTTCTTTTATTTAAGCCTGAACATCGCATTTCTCATCATTTGGCTTTTAGGTGCCGATAAAGATATTGTTCAAAAGCGAATACACCCGATTGTTCAAGGAGGGATAAACGCCTTTTTGATTATGTTTTTCTTTATTTTAGGGGCAACACCTTATATGCAAACGTTTGTCTTAAAAATAAGCAATAATGGTCTGCAAAATATTTTTGCCGCCGGTTTTGGGCTGATAACGGCCTTCATGATGCCCGATATATTCTTTTATGTTTTGCAAAAAAAAGGGCGTTTAAGCAATATTTTTCCCCTTTTGCATCACTCGGTGCATTTTGCTTTGATATTATCTTTAGCTCTGAGCTTTTTTTATCTTTTAAGGCAAAATAGTGCCATAAACATCTTGAAAATATTATTTTTAAGTCTCATTGCAGCATTTGTATTTGAGTACATCATCAATTTTTTACAAGCGCTTCATCGCGCAAATCTTTCAGCAAAACAAGTCAGCACAACAAAATGCGTGATGGTTGTTTTTTTGCTTTTGAGCGTGTTTTTATTTGCCCGTCAAATATCTTTTTACCAATCGGGCAGAACGCAAAATCAACCCAAAATCGCATTCAGTGAAATATCAAATCTTGTCAATCAGGGCAAAAATGTGCTGATAAGTATTGATAACAAGGCATGTATGCTTTGTCTTTATAACAACTTGACTGTTTTAAATCGTTTCAATATTGAGCGGATACAAAAGCAATATGGTTTTGAATACGTCACAATTGACAGCACGTCTATGACCCCCGATGTACAAGAATTTTTGAAAAGATATAAAACCATCGGGGCGCCTCTGTATGTTTTATACACACCGCTTGTGCCGAACGGGGTTGTTTTACCCTCGTTTTTGAAAGAAACAACGATTGAAACGACGCTCAAAAATTTTGAAATTCACAAATAAGCCTTAAAAAAATCCGCTTAAATTAAAATTTGAATTTCAATCCGATATCAGCTTTTGTACGATATTCACTGTCAATATAGCTGTAAAGATGACCATATATCGAAAACGGCTCTAACTCATATTCAAGGCCGCCTTTGACTGCGATATGGTTATTGCGGCGTTTATCATCTTTTATTTTCCAATTTCCTGACATCTCTTTCATTTCAAGTTTCAGGGTATAAGGATCATCAAACTCGTGATAAGCCATTAACGCCGCATTTATCTTTAAGTTGTGTTTATCTGTGAATTGATAGGTTTTGTTCATGTTCAATCCCAAGCCCGCCTCTACACTCACAACTTCCTGCGAGGCGATATTCACGGCATATTGTTTATCTTCTTCATGACCCTTGATGTGATATCCCATCACGTTAAACTCCGCCTGAGGTGCAAACACCCAACCGTTTTTATTTATCGGATATCTTGCTGCACTTGTTATGCCATAGAGCCTTTTTTCTACTTTTCCGTCATATTCTGCACCGTTGTAGCCATCGCGCGTATAATGTCCGTAGGCATATCCCAATCTTGGCGTAAGCATTAATTCAAATCCTTTTGCATGATATCCCATAGGCATCATCATCAAAAACTGTTCATCTTTTCTACTGTTTTTATCCGAGCCGTCACGGCTGTTAATGTTTGTGAAAGCCATACCGGCGCCATAAGTCAGATTGCCTTCCTTTTTGCCGGTAACCATCCAACGTGCATTTGAACCGCCATTTTCTTCATAATTCAGCGGAAACGTATTTCCTGTAAGCGTAAAAGTTGGTTTTGTATTATCAAAAATTGCATTGTTCATATCAAAGTTTAATTGTTCATTGATTGTCATATCTTCAAACGCAAACCTTTTTAAGCCGTCAGCTTGTAAATCTTTAACCATTTGCTCAAAATCTGCTTTATTTGATTGAGATTTCAGGTTTTGGTACAAGCTTTCATTGTTTTTCATGGCATAATTTGTTTCAAGTACATCTGCAAATGAAGTATTTTCAACCAAATCTTCAAAACTTTTCTTTTCCATGATGACATCACTACCATCTAAAGAGGCATCAAACATCACCGATTGTGATAAAAGATTCAATCCTGTCGTATCATCCGAGATAATCGCCTCAGGCAACTTATACGTGTCTTCAAAACCTTTGTTCACAACATCTGTTGATATCCCTAAATCACCCGACACCGATGGCGCAGTAATAGCACCGCCTGCAAGCATATTTATGTGTCCGCCGCCCAAACTTGCGATATTAAGCGGTGAAGTAAAGCTCATTTGAGCTGCATTATTTAAGGTTGAATATCCATCAATGTAAATATGGGTACCATCATTTCTACAGCCGGCACCTGAACACGTATCACCGTTGACGGTAATACTTCCTGTATTTGTTACCGTAGAACCGTTAATCGCATATATGCCCCACGACTGATCGGCAAGTCCCATGACTTCTATGGATCCGCTGTTATTCACTGTTGATTTATCGGCATATATTCCGTATACATTGCCTAAATCCGTATCTTGAACAATAATATTGCCATAATTATTGACGGTTGAATGCGCTCCGGCTTCTATACCTATTTGTCTTGCTCTGATAACGCCGCCTTCTTCATTTGTGATTTGACCCGCTCCTATAATACCCTTTTCTGCAATAATTGTGCCTGAATTTAAGGCTATAGAAAGGGCTTTTATACCTGATTTTGCATTTATGTTTCCGTAATTATAGGCTTGGCCTTCTATACCGGTTCCGTTTATGTTTGTTACGCTTGCTTTTTCATTATTTATAACCGTCGAGCCGAAAATAGTTCCGCCCGTAAGTATTGTGTTGTTGGTCAGAGTTTCACCACGCACATAAAACAGATAAGCATCACCCTCTGTTGCCGTCACAGACACATCATATGTCCCCGAAAGGACAATCGAATTAGATAATTCAACTCCATAGGCACGTGTGGTACCTGAAACGCGAACCATACCTATTTGAGCTTCGTTAATGCGTCCGACAATGCCATGAGCGATGGGGGCAGTGACTTCAACCGTTCCTCCAGCATTATTGACAGCACCATAAATTCCTGTTGCTTCTTCTCCTGCATTGACAACGATACTTCCTGAATTTGAAACATCAGCATTGGCATTTATGCCATACGCCTTTTTTTCTGCACTTAGAATAATTTCTCCGCTGTTTCGGACGTATGGTCGTTCTTCCCGATAAGAAGAAAAGTTGTTGAATATACCATAAACGGTTTCATGTTTTTCATCACCTGATGTTTGAATTGCCCCTTCATTGGTCATTTCAACCCCGCCAATAACCATATCTCCGGTGATGCCATAAACTGTCTTAGCTTCCGACGGCAAAATATTAATTGTGCCATAGTTGGATAAATTACCCTGACTATACATTCCCGCAAACGAAGTATTTATCACACCGCCTTTGTTTGTGATTGTATTTTCACGTGATCCAAACATACCAATTTGGGCAGTAATTGTGCCTTTGTTTTCGACCTGTTGTCCGCCGGCGTAAATTCCGGTACCGGCAAGCAAACCTTCATTATTTTGAACCGTGATTATTCCACCATTTTCATTGATAACATTGCCATAATCGTATAAAATTCCACCTTCACTTTTGCTCAAAAAATTAGTGATACCGTAACAGTCAGAATCTAAAGGACATATAACCGTAATATCTCCTGAATTTTTGACGGTGGATTCTAAATCATCGTCTGTTCCGCCTGCATTGATACCTGCTCGATAGTTCCGAGTGCCACCTGAAACTTTAATTGATCCTGAGTTAATGATACTTGTGGTATTGCCTTGCGCATCTATACCTCGATGGCCTGCCGTAATCATCCCGCTGTTATCGACATTTCCTGAAGATTGAATGCCATAATTATCAGCTGTTATACTGCCTGCATTTGTTGCAGAATGTGTTGTCCAAATACCTCTGTTTTGACCGATGATAACGGCACCTTTCAAGTTGTTGACATCATAACCTTTTATACCGGCTTCTACCGTGGCACTATTGTTGATTGTTGTGCCTTCTGATCCTTCAAGAAGATAGTTATCTCCATTTTGGGAGGAAAGTGTAATCGGAGAATATTCCTGGTATATTCCATCAACATAATCACCTGTATTGGTCAAATTTTGATCGATATGATATGCAATTGCAGATCCATTTGAGGTGATTGTAAGACCTTTTTGAAAATATCCGAGTGCCCCATACACACCATACGCTGTGCCTTTTCCCTTATTTATGACAACCGTATCCGGAAATGTGCTGTTATATGAGCTGACTGCGTAGCTACCCTGCGGAAAGTAGTAGCCGTATACATTTGCCTCTGAAGAAGGGTTAGATGCTTCAACTTTAAGCTGTCCATCCGTCCAAACAGGAGTCCTCCATTTTTTTTCGACATAAATACCGAATGTTTCTTCCAAACCTTCATTAAGGACAGAAACCCACCCTAAACCACTCAGCAAAAATTCTCTTGCATATATGCCATATGTTTTACCTCGTCCGTGGTTTTCAACTTGAATATAGTTTTCTCCGGCAGAACGTTTCGGTACTATTGATGATTCCGAATGATGAATATAAACCAGTCCGGAAGAATACATTCCGTATATTTCGCTGTTTTCATTGTTCCCGTTATGGTTAACGATAATTGTTGATTTTAAGCCACGTCCGAATTTGCCTGTCGTATCTGCATCATAGTAACTCGGGTCGATGCCCCCTTGTGTATTTCTCATACCATATGTGTTGCCGGAGCCGTTGTTTGTCACCTTAATTGTTGCCTCAAATTCATCTGATACATTTCCGGACAAGGCATTATAAAGCGTTGAAGGATCTCCCGCTTTATCGCCTTCTTCGACATAGTCAAGTCCGATGACATCACCGCTGTCACCTGTTACTTCAATATTTTTACTCACATTGAAGTTGGTATAATCTGCTATTTCATCACAGTTTTCACCCTTATATCCGACATTACAGACACATTCATCCAATCTTTGATGTCCGTTTGTCCCGCAATCTAATGTTTTACGACAAACATCATCACCATAATATCCGTATCCTTCAGCACAAGCATCACATTTTACATATCTGATCGTCGGCGTATAACAAACATCTGTTTCAATATATCCCTTATCACATTTTGTAAGCGAAAATCCGTCACAGGTATTGGGCTCGCATTTGTATAAAATTGTTTCACCGGACTGACATGTCTCTGTTTCTACACGATGATATCCTTGTTCACAAGTCGCATAATATCCCTCACAGGTATTTGGTTCACATTTATATAAAGTCTTATAGCCGGATTGACAGGTATCTGAACTTTTGACATAGCCTTCAGGACAGGTCGAAACATATCCCGGACAGCTGGCGGGAGATTCGCATCGTGTGCCTGTCCAACCTTTAGCTCTGGAGCAGTCACAATAGTCATTAACTTGAATTCCTCCATGCAAACAATCGATTTTTTCATGGCATTTTCCGTCTGTACCCCAAACGCCATCTTTACATTCGTCGCTACTGCCGCCGCCGCCGCCTCCTCCGCCGCCGGCGACCAACGCCACAGCCGTACCGATGGCCGCAGCACCTGCCGTTGACCATCCGACTTTTGACCATTCTATATTACTCGAAGCACTCATTTGTGCCGCGCTTGCATCTATATACGCCGGCCTTATTCTAATTGCGTTTTGCATAAATTCCTGATAATTTTCAATATCCCATGTGCACGGATGTGACGGATTTGCCCCCGACTGCAAAAATGTTCGAAATGCAAGCTTATCTCTTCTTTTAGCCGCAACACATAACCCCGTATCACCATTACCGTTAACAGCATCAACATTTAATCCGCGCGATCTTGCATTGTTTATACTTGACACATAACCCTTAGATGCCATATTGTACAGCGCATTAAAACTTTCTGGATTTAAGGCCTGTAAGTATGCTTTTGCATCAAGAGTGATTAAACAAGAAAAGGCAAATACAAAAGATTTCAACAATCTTTTCATATTTGATTTTCCAAAAACATTTTTCTTTAATTTCAGATGCGATGTATAACTTTCCATTCCGATCGACACAACAAAACAGGTAAAATATTGTGGTAAGTTTAATCGATATATGTAAAAAATTATTTAATTTTTTTTTGCATAAATTGTAAATTTGTTATTGTATTTTTAAAAGAAAATCTGTATGTTGTAAAAGCTTGGCTATATGCGCACGGAAGATTTTGCATAAGATGCGCCGTCAGGCATAAAGAAAAATGCTGGGTTTTGTTGTTTTTATCAGAGCCGATAAATAAGAAGCAAGAAAGTGTTCTGATAAAAAAAGAAATTAAAAATACATTGCGCACGTCCGTTTTTTCGGCGTCAGAGTGTAATGTGTGTTTGATTTTTCCCTCAAAATTCAGCCGTGACAACAATATTTTATGGGAATAAAGTGTTATGGCAAAAAGAATGTTGATTGACGACACACAGCCGGAAGAAACACGCGTTGTGATTGTCGACGGAAACAAAGTTGAAGATGTGGAGTTTGAATCATCTTCAAGAAAACAAATTAAAGGCAATATATATACTGCAAAAGTGGTTCGTGTCGAACCATCATTACAGGCCGCATTTATCGATTATGGCACAAACAAACACGGCTTTTTGGCCTTTAGCGAAATTCATCCGGATTATTACAATATTTCAGACGAAATGCTTGAGGCCATTGAAAAAGAAGTCGATGAAGTTATTGAAAACAAGAAAAAATATATTAAAGAACGTGAAGAACAACGTGCCCGCTATCGTGCCGAAAAAAAGGCTTTGTATGAAGCGCGTAAGCTTGAGCAGGAACGCTTAAAGGCTGAGGCTGAGGCTGAGGCTGAGGCTGAGGCTGAGGCTGAGGCTGAGACTGAGACTGAGACTGAGGAAAAAGCTGATTTTGTTTCTCAAGTTCAAGAAATTTCATCTTCGGATAATCAAACGATTGAGTTCAAAGCTGATTCGGATGTAGTTGCCGAGGAGGCCGAACAGGTGATTGAAGATCAAATATCTTCTGATGCACAAAGCGAAACCGTGAGCGAAAATTCTGATGAGGGTGATAAAAAAGAAAAACCACGCCAAAAACGTCGTTACACGCATCATCGCAAAAAACAAACAAAACAGGAAAGTGATTTTCAAGAACTCAAAGTTCTGTCCGCCACTTCTCAAAATGATGATGACATGATCTGTGAATGCAATCACGATGATGAAAATGCAATGACCAAAGATGACGATGATGATATTGAAGTTGATATCACACCAGAAACGACGGAAGCTGAGTTTGAGTATGCATTTGAAGTTCAGCGCAAGCTTGTTCGTGCCCGCAAACTTTATCATAGATCAACCATACAGGATGTGATTAAAGAAGGGCAAATTTTACTTGTACAGGCAGTCAAAGAAGAACGTGGCAATAAGGGTGCCTCATTTACAACATATTTATCACTTGCGGGACGTTATGGCGTTTTGATGCCAAATCGTATTAAAAGCGGGGGTGTTTCGCGCAAAATTACAAATGCGGCTGACAGAAAGCGCTTGAAGGATATTATGAGAACCCTGCCCTTGTCGATGGATATGTCTTTAATTATCCGTACGGCCGGCGAAGACAAAAGTGAAGAAGAAATTGTGCGTGATTACAATTACCTTATTCGCACATGGAATCTTATTCGCATCAATGCACTCAAGAATAAAGCACCCGCTTTAATTTATGAAGAAGGTGATTTAATCAAACGCGCACTTCGTGATATGTGTTCTAACGATATCGCCGAGATTATTGTCGACGGTGAAAAAGCTTATAAAGCGGCACGCGATTTTATAAAAATTTTATCACCGCAAAGTTTGCGCAAATTAAAGTGCCGCAAGCCTTATGAGGCTCCTGTTTTTCAGCGCTATCAAATCGAGGCTCAGCTTGATAAATTGCACAGTCCTGTTGTTCAGCTTGAATCTGGCGGATATCTTGTAATTAATCCGACTGAGGCACTTGTGGCTATTGATGTTAACTCAGGTCGCGCCACAAAAGAAATGGATATTGAAGAAACAGCGTTAAAAACCAACCTTGAAGCCGCCGATGAAATTGCTCGTCAGCTCAAAATGCGCGATTTGGCCGGTTTAATTGTTATTGATTTTATTGATATGGAAGATAACAAGAACAACATTATGGTTGAAAAGCGCATGAAAGAGGTCTTAAAAAATGATCGTGCACGTGTACAAGTTGCACGGATGAGCTGTTTCGGCCTTTTAGAGATTTCAAGACAACGCATGCACTCTTCCTTTGTTGAAAGCAATTATGAACCTTGCCCGTATTGTAAAGGTCACGGTGTGATGCGCACGACAGAATCAGGCGCCGTTTTGATTTTGCGTGCAATTGAAGAAGAAGGCATTAAAAACAAATTCAATGCCTTGACAGTTTCAGTACCGACAGATACTGCGGTTTATCTCTTAAACCAAAAGCGCAAGAATTTATCTCAGCTTGAAGATCGTTATCATATGTCGGTCATCATTTCGGCTGACGGAAACATTAAAAATGTTTCAGATTACAAGATTGAACGCCAGCGCATGCCGAAGTTGATTGAAAACGAGATTGAAACATCCGTAACAACGGCTTATGATGCTTCTAATACGGATGAAATCGAAACGGACATGAATGTTGATGATGAAAATCAGGTCGACGATATCAATAATGGTGAAAATCGTTACAACAGACGCTTTAGCCGTCGTCGCAATCGTTTTGACAGACGCTTTAACAAAGCCTCAAAAAAGCCTAAAGAAGGGGCAACTGTTTTGTACAGCCCCGATGATTTAGGCGCATCTCAAGATGCTGAAAAGAAAAAAGCATGGTGGCGCAGACTGATCGGTTAAGCATTATAAAATTGTTGCAAAAACTGCTTTCAAGTTTCATACTGGCGGCAGTTTTTGCCTTTAATGCCTATGCAGAGCCTTCTGTTTTGGTCGATGATGAAACACATGAGCTTCTTATTCACATCGTTAAACCGATTTTTAAGACAGCCGGTGTAACTTTTGATAAAAATAAAATTCATATCTTAAACGATATGAGCTTAAATGCTTTTGTCACTGACGGCAACCATTTATTTGTGCATACGGGAACACTTTTAAAAGCTTCAAACGTCAATGAGCTGTCCGGTATTTTAGCGCACGAGACAGGACATATTTCCGGCGGGCATGTGATGCGCCAAAAGCTCAAGATACAAGATTTGCAGATGTTATCTGCCATATCTTTGATTGCGGCCGGAAGTGCGGCGGTGGCATCAGGCAGAGGCGATGCGGCTATGGCTGTTGCTCTCGGGGCGCACGGCTCCATGCTCAATTCGCTGATATCTTATCAATTAAGTGAAGAGCGGGCGGCCGATGAAAGCGCGGTACGGTATTTAAAAGCGCTTCATCAGTCACCGGCCGGCCTTAAAAATTTTATGAAAACGATACAAAAAAATTCGCGTCTTTCAGGCTATGAAGAAGTACCATATTTTAAAACACACCCGATGAATGCCGAAAGGCTTGCTTTTTTTGAAAAAAAAGAAAAGCAAAACGGCGGTGTGACAAGTTCACCCTATGATGCGGATTTTGAACTTGTTCAAGCAAAGCTTTCTGCCTTTTTGTTGCCGGAAAAACAAGTTTTAAAGACTTATCCGCTTGAAAAAAACACTCAAGCTTCCAAATATGCGCATACCATAATTTTTTTGCGTCAAAAAAAGTACGCCAAAGCACTTGCGCTTATTGATGAGCTTATCTCATCAAACTTGAAAAATCCCTATTTTTATCAATTAAAAGGAGAAATTTTATTTGAAAGCGGTCAAATTGAAAAATCCGTTCAAGCCTACCAAAAAGCCCTTGATATCATGCCTGATGCTGATGAAATCAGGCTGGCTTATGCATCTTGTGCAATGGAACTGCCTCAAAATAAAAAAGACTTATCCAAAATCATCGGTTTACTCAATCAATCCGTTTTGAAAAACGAAACACCGCGTGCTTGGGAGCTTTTGGCTAAAGCTTATTATGAAAGCAATCAAAAAGCGCAAAGTCTTTATGCTTCAGCAAAATATTCATTTTTAATCGGCAATATTGCCGTATCTCGTTTACAAATCAATGAGGCTCGTAAGGCAAATCCGTCAAAAAGTTTGTCTTTGCGTTTAAATGATCTTGAAAATGAGATTAAACAATATCAATCTGATCTTTAGAAAAAACTGTGTGTTTTTTTATTTTTTTCAAGCAGGCGACATTTTTTTGAGATACATTAGTTACAAATGATTGGCAAAGGAGATTTGTTTTGAACTTTAAAGAAAAGTTGCTTAGCTATTGGAATAGTACGAAAGGCTTTATTTATTTTTTAATTAAACGCGCACAAAATGATATGGTCTTGCGGGTAGCTTCGTCGTTGAGTTACACATCACTGATTGCTTTAGTACCCCTTTTAGCTATCGCACTTGCCGTTTTTTCGGCATTTCCGGTTTTTGCCGATGTCAGAGGACAAATTCAAGATATGATTATCCAAAACTTAATGCCCGATGCCGGTCAGGATTTAAGCATTTATTTTAATGATTTTATCAAAGCCACGGCAAAGCTCACAACCATTGGTGTTATAGGTATTGCCTTGACAGCGGTGCTTCTTTTATCGACAATTGAAAACAGCTTTAATTTTATTTTCAAAGTAACGACTCCTCGCAGGTTTACAACAAAAATCACGCTTTATTGGACTGTAATTACATTAGGTCCGCTTCTTTTGGGTACAGGCCTTTCACTCAGGGGCATGGTTGCGTTTAACAAGATTTTAGCAAGTATCCCCGAGGCACAAATTTGGCTCGGTAATATTTTGCCAAGCCTGATTACATGTCTTTTGCTGATTGGGGTTTACGTTTTTATTCCAAACAAAAAAGTCAGTATTTCAAGCGCTTTTGTCGGGGCGGTAACGGCCATGTTATTGTTTTTGGTATTACGACAAGGGTTTGCCCTTTTTATGCTCAAAAACAATACATATAAGACACTTTACGGTGCTGTTGCGGCCGTGCCTTTGATGTTGGTGTGGATGTATCTTTATTGGGCGGTGGTGATTTTCGGTGCCGTTGTGACGGCGGCTTTGGATGAATATCGCGGGCTTGACAAGCACGGCTTAAAAAAAGTTTTGGTCAAGTCAAAACCGAACAACAGATAATATGTGAATAAATCAAAAATAATCTTGATTTAAGAACAAAAATAGAACATAAAAATATTAACGTTAATTTATAAAACGAAAGTGAGAAAAAATGGAAAAAGATAAAGCATTGGATGCGGCCTTGAGCCAGATTGAACGCGCATTTGGCAAGGGTTCAATCATGCGTTTGGGCGAGAATACAAAAATCGATATTGAAGCCATTTCGACAGGTTCGCTCGGTATTGATATCGCGCTCGGTATCGGCGGTTTGCCCAAGGGGCGCATTATTGAAATTTACGGGCCTGAAAGTTCGGGTAAAACGACTTTGGCTTTAAGTGTTATTGCGCAAAGCCAGAAAAAAGGCGGTACCTGTGCTTTTATTGATGCGGAGCATGCGCTTGATCCGTCTTATGCAAAAAAAATCGGCGTTGATATCGAAAATCTTTTGATTTCACAGCCTGATGCCGGTGAACAGGCTTTGGAAATTGCAGATACACTGGTACGCTCCGGTGCGATTGATGTTTTGGTAGTTGATTCGGTTGCAGCTCTTGTTCCGAAGGCGGAGCTTGAAGGTGAGATGGGCGATTCGCACATGGGCCTGCAAGCAAGATTGATGAGTCAGGCTTTGCGTAAATTGACGGCAACGATTGCACGCTCGAATACACTCGTGATTTTCATCAACCAAATCCGCATGAAGCTCGGGGTGATGTTCGGCAATCCGGAGACGACAACAGGCGGCAACGCCTTGAAGTTTTATGCCTCAGTCAGAATGGATATTCGACGCATCGGCGCCATCAAAGACAAAGATGATGTTATCGGCAATCAGACGCGTGTTAAGATTGTTAAAAATAAGGTGGCACCTCCGTTTAAGACCGTTGATTTCGACATTATGTACGGCGAAGGTATTTCCAAAACCGGAGAACTGGTTGATTTGGGTGTCAAGGCCGGAATTGTTGATAAAGCGGGTGCATGGTTCTCATACAATGGCGAAAAAATCGGTCAGGGTCGCGAGAATGCTAAGATTTTCTTAAAAGAGCATCCTGAGGTTGCTGATGAAATTGAAAACAAAATCCGCGCAGATGCCGGACATTTAACGACCGAAATGATCGGCAATGATGAACCGGCTTTAGAAGAAGATTAAAAAAATATTATTTTTCATTTTCCCCTTCAAAGAAAAAAATACCTCTCGGCTGAAATACCTTGAGGTGTTTTTTTTAGTTTTAGCGATACTTTATCTTAACAGAATTCATCATCCTGGAATCGAAGATGAGCAAGCTTGTCGCGCCCACTTGTTTCGTCATCCTGAACTTGTTTCGTCATCCTGGAATCGAAGATGAGCAAGCTTGTCGCGCTCCACTTGTTTCGTCATCCTGGAATCGAAGATGAGCAAGCTTGTCGCGCTCCACTTGTTTCAGGATCTCCTTGATAAATTTGATCATCCTAGATTCCGAAATATCTTAGATGCTGAAATAAATTCAGCATGACGGGTTACTCCTTTCGTCATCTCACCGATACCTGATTTTGACCGAATTAACCTTGCCCGCCACGGCATTCGCCTCATCGATGGTGTAGATACGCTTTGCTTCTTTTTTGCCACCAATAATGGCATAGGTAATGTCATTAACATTAAAAGCCTCTATTGCTTCTGCTACTGTTTTGCCATATTCTGCAGGATTGATAATTAATGTTCCGTTTGCAGCTTTAATCAGCTTTTTTGCATCTCCCGCCGTAAGTCCTGTTAGAGCAGAGAAGGATTTGATGGTTTTATTTTGGTTATTTGAATCTACATCAATGGATAGCTTTGGACTTGAGGCTAACTTATCATTATATAATTTTAGGGCTGTTTGACAGTTGCCGCTTTTACAGATGATGTTACTGATATCAATTTTTCCGCCACTATTGAGATATGTTTCAATTTGTTCAGCGCTAATAGTTAATGATGAAAGGGAAACATTAAAAAAAGCACTACTTCCGATAGATTGTACACCGGTTAGATTAACACTTGTCAAACCCGTGGCACGATAAAAAGCTCGATCTCCAATTGTTTTTACACCTGTCAGATCAACGCTTGTCAAATTTGTAGCATCAAGAAAAGCATAAGTCCCAATACCTGTTAAATCTCCAACAAAATTAACTGACATGATATCTTTGCCTCAGGGAGCTGAATTGCGTGAACCAGTACCATAATCCACCATTTTAACATCGTCACCTGTAGCTGTAATGATTAGAGCTTTATTAGTTCCGAGTGACCATTGACACGTGCAATCATCGTTACAGCAACCGCTATCATCAGCGTAACATATGGGGATAGATAATATTGTTGTTGCCATAAGTGCTAAAACAAATTTTTTTTGAATCTTCATAACATTTTCTCCTGTTAAAACATTAAACTTAAACCGCGCCTTTTAGGTGCGGACGGGGAGTTAAAGAATCATAGAATAGAAGATGACTTCCGAGGTCTTTAGGATAAATCCTTGTACATTCACTCCGGACTCCCCAGCCAAATGGTGGGGATAACGCGTCAAAACCTTTTAAAAATAAAAAGGACAACGCCTGTCACGGTGTTATCTGACACCGCCTATTCTAAAGCTCTTTAAAAGCCCCGTGCCTTATCAAGGCACTTGATGACGAAGAAACCCTCATCACCCATATATACTAAATCATAAAATGAAGATGTTGTCAAACAAAAAAACACCGCCCTT
>CADAAN010000012.1 GCA_902785935.1 uncultured Pseudomonadota bacterium | reverse complement strand
ACATCGATATTATTTGCAGCACCTTGCGTATTCCAATTGCGCACGGGCCCTGTATCCTGCTTTTCTTGCAACAAAGCCTTTTGTTCATCATTGACGGCAACACCTATCGGCAACATTTGATTTAAAAGCGCCGGCGAAACAAAATCCGTCTTTCTTTGCTCATATGCTTTAGATAACCCGTCAAGTGCAGCATTTATCGGTTCTGCATTAAATGATTTGACACTGCCACCGTAAAAAACGCTGATTGACGGACACGGATGAGATACCAAGACATCAGCCGTATCAACACCGCGATAAAAACGCAACATGATGCGCGGTGAAATTGTGCATTGTGCTGTCGTTGTTGAAATATTTTTTTCATTTTTAAAAAATTCCTGCGTCAAAAGCGTTTGTTCTTCAGGTGACAATATACCGCAAAAACCGGTCAATGCCATTTGATCAAGTGTATAGCCCTGATACCCCGATTTAGGCATTTCAACAGTATAGCAAAAAATCCTTTCAGCACCTAAAATATTTTTCAAAGCACTATCCGAAAGTGACGATTTCAAAAACGGATTAACGTCATTAACTTGTGCATTCACCGTAAAGGACAAAAGGCACAATGCACTTGCAAAAAAAATCTTTTTCATAACATAACCTCGCAATTGTTTGATTTGATATAAAATTACGGCATTTTATCTCAAACTTCAAGCATAAATTAAAGTTTTGAGTGCTTAATCCGTTCCTAAAATATCAATTGTGTTAAATAAAATATTGTCAAAACTCAATCCCGTTGCATTTTCAATTGTACCGAGCATGCCAACAAATACTTTACTGAAAGGATCTTCGGCACCATTGACATCCACGACGCTCTCTTGCAATTCCGTACGATAAGAAGATGGCATATTTTTGATTTTTTCATCATAACTTTTCGGAATTTTATAACCCATTTTGCGCAAATGATCAAGCATAATAACCATGTTATGGCGATTGACCTCAGGAGCAAGCATCTCTTGATCACCTGTATTAAATGTTGTCCCCTCGCCTATATAGTTAAGTTTGCCATGTTGACCGCTGCCACGCCATGTACGCACGCCGCTTCTGTCACGCGCTCTCGCCCACGGATCAACAGGCAAAATTTCACCCCCGCCGGCATTGTTTGCATAAATCGGCGAATTTGTAATATCACTGCCCGCGGCATCTGCAATATTATTGCCGAAATAACCGTCATTCGGTGATGGCGGTTGTACCTGCCAAGGATTGGCAGGAAGTTGTGCATAAGCGCCGTTACAAATCATCAAACCGCATGCCAAAACAAACATTGCTCGAAACATATGCGCCATTTTCAGTCTCCTATCAAATCATTTAGGTTTATTATAACATATTTTTTTAAAAAAGATAGTGACAATATTGTTTCATTTTTATTATTGAAGGATGGTGTTTTTTTGTTTGACATCAAGATTTTAATGTGGCATAATCAAAGTGGATGAAAAAGGTGACTTTTTTATCAAGTGCCCGAGAAGGACGCGGAGCTATAAAACAGCTCAAGTAAAGTGCAGTGAAGGATAACACTGTTGTTTAATGGTGTTTTTTATTTTTAAAACACGATTATCCCCGAGATTTGTCGGGGGGCTGGTGGTGAATGTACAAGAAATTTATTCTAAAGACCATCAGGGTCATTTCACTTTACATGATTGTTTTACTCCCCGTCGCTCCTTAAGGTGCGACTTTTTTAATGACGTTAACAACAAGAACGTCATCCTGGGCTTGAAGAACATTGTCATCCTGGAATCAAAGATGAGCAAGCTTGTCGCGCTCCACTTGTTTCAGGATCCAGATGCTGAAACAAGTTCAGCATGACGATAAAAAAACAGGAGAAATAATATGAAAAAATATGTTTTGATTTTAGGATTTATTTTATCTTTTAGCACCATTTCAAAATTGCGTGCGAATTGTGCACAAGGAACCGATGAAAACGGACATCCTTGCGGAACATGCGGCACAAACTGCAATTGGATGATTGAAGATAATACGCTTAAGATTACGGGCGGCACCGATGGCTCAATCGGGATGATGGATGATTATCATGTAAGTGATGACGGCGAAAGCTCAGATACACCGTGGTGGGATTATAATTCTTCCATCACTTCCGCTGATATTCAAGGCGTCAGCAATGTCGGGGATAATGCATTAAAAATGGTTGGCTCATTAAAAAATGTAACTTTTGGCAATACAATTTCAAGCATAGGTGAGTGTGCCTTTTACGGTACGAGAATATCATCTGTTATTCTCCCCGATTCTGTCACGGATATCGGATGGTCGGCTTTTTTGAGCGGTTTTTTGAGATTTGTTTCTGTTCCTGATATTGCTCAGGGATTATCAGGACGAGTTTTGGGTGATCGGATAGATAATGTTGAAGTCATTTGCCGCGGAAGTGAAGAATCTTGCAATAATATTAAAAGTCAGTTGGAAAACTACACAATTTATGACCATCAAAATCGTCAATGGAAAACTGAAAATATATCAAATACGGTCAAACCTGCAAATGAATCTCAATGCACGGCAAAATATGGTTGGAACGGTCATTATTGCGCCCGAAAAGATGAAAACGGCCATTTTACCTGCATGAACGGATTCAGACACAATGGAGCATCTTGCAAACGCGTAATTTACACCATCGAAGAAGCGAATGTTGTTGCAGGCAAGACCAATACTGTTTCGATTCGGTATCGGTAAGAATGGGATGACCTTTAACACATCCAACCATGACATTTTAAGGTTTAATCATAATGCGCTCAACATTTTTTGCAAGGCCGGTTTTATCATCCGTTTCTATCATCACAGCACAAAATGTTCCCTCCCCCTTTGAGGGTATCAAACGGTCTGTCGGATATTTTTTCAAAAGCCGCGCAATCGGTGTTTCTTCTTCAAAGCCTAATATACCTGCATAATCACCGCACATACCGACGTCCGTCAAATAAGCCGTGCCTTTTTTTAAGATACATTCATCCGCCGTCGGAACATGGGTATGCGTGCCGAAAATGCCTGAAACTTTGCCGTCAAAATATCGTGCAAATGATATTTTTTCGGATGTAGCTTCGGCATGAACATCCACAATAATCGCATCAATATTGGCACCTAATTGATAAGGTTTTAATGCATTTTCAAGCGTTCTGACCGGGCAGTCAAGCGCGTCCATAAACACACGTCCCATCACCTGTGCCACCAATATTTTTTTTCCATTTAACAATTCAAGAGTCATCACACCCCGACCAACTGTTTCCGGTGGATAATTTAAAGGCCGAATAATACGTTTATCCGCATCCAAAAAAGGTATAATATCACGCTGATCAAAAACATGATTACCGGTTGTGATACCATCAACCCCACATTCAAAAAAATCACGGCAAATCCCCGGGGTCAGCCCAAAACCATGCGCCGCATTTTCAGCATTGACAATCACAACATCAAGCTTATGAGTTTGTTTTAGAACAGGAACATTTTTGAAAATGCTTTCACGCCCGGGGCGACCAACAACATCACCGCAATATAAAATTTTCATTTAATGACTTTCATATCTTTATTGAAGCGGCGGAATGTTTAATTGAGCAATAGCCCCAGGCCTGATACGCACACTTGAATAGCGCATATTGCCTGTCTCAATCACAAAGCGCTGACGACCTGTCTGCTGTGCCGCCAAATCATAAAAATCACGACCGTTCATATCCTGACGTTGCGGATTCATCACATACAAAACGCAACCTTGCGTTTTTTCAACCATACCGCAACGCGACCGTCCCTTCGGTACTTCCGGATTAACCACAACACCTTGCAGACCGTTTTGTACCACCTCAGACGAGCTGAAGACAAATTTACCGACAAGTAGCCCAACGAATAAACAAGCCACGGCAATCATCAACACCTTTTTCTTTTCAACCATATCATAATGTGCAACATATTCTTCCTGATAAGGTTCATTTTCATAAACATACTCCTCTTGTACTATGGGAGCATTTAAATGCTGTGTGTTTTGATTATTGTTCGGCTCAACATAATTTGCAATCAAATTATTCGCGGGAGCTTGATTGACGTTTGACTGAGGTTGCTGTGGCTGCTGTGGCTGCTGTGGTTGCTGACTTTGTGCATATTCAGGCGTCGGTGCGTTTTGAACAAATGAGCGCGGATCAGCATGCTGTTTAGGACGCTTAATTTTACGCATCCGACGGTTACCGACAATCACCTCTTGTCCCTGGTCATAATTTTCTGCCATATTTTTTCCCCCTTAAATATTGTTTTTGATATTTTCATTCGTCTTAATCGTTTTAATCAAGCGAGGTACCATGAAAATAACCGTTTCACTTTTCGGTTCTTTTTGTCCGAAGAGAGCATTCGGCAAACCGATAATCAAAAAGTTTTCACCCAGCTTATTCTGCACCTTAAAGTTTGTGATCTGTCCTTGCGTTGTTTCAAGCGTCACCTCAGAGGTGATGTCATTGTTTTCTTTAACCGAAGCTTTAGCCAAAACAGACAACTCTGATTCAGGACAGCCCATTTGTCCGCACTTGCCGACGTCAAAACGCGACAACCACAAATTCGGCACAACAAATTTGCCTTCTGAGATTTTATCAACACTTGCTTTTGAACCTAAAAATTGTTGCAACGTCTTGATATTGATATCATTTGTCGTTGTCAAAACGCGTCCGATAACACCCGTTTGCGCCGTCGTAATCGTACCAAAATCAAAGGTATCCAAAAGCCCTTTCCATTCCACATCACACCCATCATAAGGCGTGATACGAAAGACACTGACGTCATAAGCAACCAAGGTCGGATTACTTTCAAAATAGTTGATAAGCTGTTTTGTTTTATTTTTAAGCTCAGCATCAGCATTAAACTCAATCGAATATTCAGACCAGTTTGTTGTCATATCAGTCAAACCGGCACCGCGCAAAACATCAAGCAGACCCAATATAATCGGTCTTGTCTTTGGCACATACACAATCTGATCCGAGCGTTTTGATAATGTCATCACTTTGTTTGTCGCATCGTAGGTATAAAAAATACCGGCTGCATTTGTAATCATATTAACGACATCGGTCAATTCGCCCTTCAAATCTTCACCAGAAACGGAAGCATAGGGTGCATCTTTTGCCGTTAAAGTAATACCTGCTTCTTTTGTTAATTGCACCAAAGCCTTTTCGGCGGGCATCGTTTCGAACGTAAAACCGGTCACCTCTAAGCGCGGTAAATCGTCAGAAGGTTTCACCGATTTAAGCTTAAATGCCGTATTGTTAAACGGCAATGTCAAAATCAGCTGTTGCGTCTGCCAGTTGACATTGCAACGAAGAGGGGTTTCCAAATCAAGCGCATTGGCTCCGTCCGGCGTTCTGATACTTGCTTTGCCGAGCGGCATATCAAATTGCGCATTATCAATTGCCGCCTGTTTTGGTTCAAACACCACATTTTTAGTTTGGCAAGATGTCAAGACCAAAAGCAAAGAAGCACTAACTATTATGCGAAAATCTTTTATCATTTTTTATCTCCCGTTTCATCAAAAGTCGCATATGTCGCATCAGGATTTTCTTTTTTATTTTCTTCCAAGAGCTTCGTCATCAAATCATCAATATTCATACCGGCACCAATGGTCGGGTCAATCGATTTGTCTATACTGCCCATAATTTCCTTAACTTTACTCAATTCCTGCGGATCTTGTTTAAGCATATCAGGCGAAGAATTATTATCAAGCTCTTGTTTATAAAGGCTCAAATTTTCTTTCAAAGCCGCCACACCTCCCGCAATTTTCTTTTCAATATACGGATAAAGCGGCTTTTTGGATAAAATATATTCACCCGTTTCACAAATTTCTTCCAAAACATCCAAAATATAAGGATAAAACGGATATTCTTCCAGCGCAATGTTACCCATTCTGACACAACGCGCTGCAATACGCGAAATCGTCATATCGTAATAATCTCTCAAAACGATATAATTATCGATATACCAAAGATCTTCTTTTGTGACGATATCCGGATTTTTATCTTCAATCATTTTGCTTTCCTTTCAAAACTTGCCTTTAGCATATATAATTCTTTTTGCCTTGTAAAGATGTTTTTATTTTGACGTTTCATTCGATTGATCTTGAATATTAATCACATCATCATCATAACCTTCGACAGGTTCCGCCACCATAAAACGTTCAAAATTAGTATCATCCGATTCTTGATAGTCACCTTGTGCCAAATAAGCATCCAATTGAGGATTATAATCTTCAGATAATTCATAATTTTCTGCATAACCATTTGGATCATAATATTGTTCTTGTCCGTTATAAAACATACTTTCATCATAAGCCTGATTGTCATATGTTTGAACTTCTTCAGGTATCGTCTCTTGTATAGCAGGTTCTCGCATTTGGGGCATAACCTCTTGAACAGCTTCTTGGGACACATTTTCTTCTATTTTAGCGGGTTCTTGAGATTGTACGGTCTCAGCAGATTGAGGTGTAGACTTTAGCTCAGGCTCAGGTGTAGGTGCAGGTGCAGGTGTAGGTGCAGGTGCAGGCTCAGCCACGGGCTCAATTTCTACTTCATCTTCAGGCACCTCAATGTATTCCCAATCGCCATCATCCGAATCATCATCTTCTTCTTCATCAACATATTCCCACTCCCAATCATCAGAAGAATCCGTTTTTTCATTGTTTTGAGGAACATTTTCAATCGGTTTTGCTTCTTTAGCTTCCGCTTTTTTTTGCTGCACTTCTTTAATTGGGGCAATAATTTGTTCTTCATCCAAAACCACCGGTGTATCTTCAATATCATCAAGCGAAACAGGCGTTGCATCACCCAGTCTTGGTCCATCTTCCTTAATATCGTCTTCACGATATTCGTGTTTTTTTTCTTTTACCGTTCCAAAAAGCTTTTTCGTCAGACCAAACAATTTCGGGCCTTCTTTTTCTTTAATTTCCTTCTCTTTCGTATCTTTGCGTTCAGACGATTCTTCGCGCGCAATATCGCCTTTTTGTTCAATCGGCTCTTTTTGTGATGTATCTGTCGTTGCAGGAACCTGTTTTGCCTGTAAAATTTCTTTTAAGATATTAGCCATATTTGTCTGAGATTGAATAAAGGCATCCGTCAAAACCCTCATATCCTGTTCGTGCTTATCTTCGCTTTGTTTAAGCAAGCGCAAGATAGAACTCGACATATTGCCCTCTTGTGTGTTTTGTTTTGCCTGTTCTTCTTTTTGTTTGGACTTATTTTTTTTGTTTTTCGATTCTTTGATATTCGCCTTTTCGAGCTCTGTCAAAAGCGTAATACCACGTTTATCTTCAAGTTCCGTGATATGATCAAGCAAAACAGAGCCTCCCGGCAATGTACTGAGCAAAATTCTGATATCAGATGAAAGCAACAACAACGAATCGTCAAATTCTTTTTGACGGCGCGCATTAAAAATATGAATTTGGTGAAAAATATTCAAATAACGCTGTGCGACCAAAATCGGATCTTCTTCATCTTTATGTTTTCCGCCGAATTCAGCGTCTTTATTTAATTCATCTGCCATTTTATAAACATTCCTTGTCAGAATTTTCTTAGTTTACACCATTAAAACATTTTAATAAAATAAGTGTAAATTTCAAGTTAAAAAACACAAAAAAACAACATAGATGTGAAAAGATGTTTTTTTGTTGACAATCAAATGACATTATGTCACAATCAAAAGCGTAACCAAAATGGTTGCGGTGTTTGAAAGACACTTTTCAGTACATTACTCCTTGATGAGGAGTCAACGATATAAGCACGTTTACGTGACGAATAAGTTAGCTGTGTACTGACAGTTCTTTCAACTCCTCCGTTTTGAAATTTTCAAGATGGAATTTTTTTAATTCAAATATGGAGAAAGTTAATGAAGAAATATATTTTGATTTTAACGTTAGTGGCGGCGGTTAATGCACAAGCCGCAAATGAAGACTGGAAAAATTGTGATGATGAAGGCACTTCAAATTGTGAATATCAAATCAAAGACGGCGTTTTGACCATTCGTCCGCAAGATAATTCGCAACCTGCAAGCATTCCGGATTATGCAAGGGATTGTTCAAATACACGGTATTCTGAGTGTACGACAACCGCGCCATGGAAATGGGAAGAAAATACCAATACAATTACGACGCTTAAAATAGAAAGCGGTATTACTTCCGTGGGTTATGATGCATTTGAAAATATGGAAACTGTTGCAAATCTGATTATTCCTGATACCGTAACAAATATATCAAATAATGCTTTTATGGATATGTGGCAATTAAAAAATGTAACAATTCCGGATTCTGTTACAACTATCGGAGAGAGAGCATTTCAATGGGCACATATTCTTGAAAAACTTGTTATACCTGATAGTGTTACCTCAATCGGTGATTATGCATTTGATACTGTGGGCTTACAGTTGGCTGAGCCGGGTAGTACCACGATTTATTGCGCGACGACATCGCCTTGTGCCGGCAAAGGCCACGAAAATATTATAGCATATGATAAACAAAGCGGTGTTTATATTTTAGAAGGACAAATATATGCCTCACCGACTGATATGATAAACACTCAAAATGCTTGTGTTGATATGGATACTTGCAAGGCAAAGGTTTTGAAAAACAAAGGATATTGTTCAAGTGATGAAGCTTGTGCGGCAATGGTCGAGACTGAAAATGCAAATCACCCGATTGAATATAAAAATAAGTCCTATGCTTCAATTGATGATTTGCTCAAAGGCAAATATATGCCAAAGCGCATCTATACCATCGATGAGGCGAATGAGGTCGCGGGCAAGACAAATACCTTCACGATTCGCTATCGATAAATACAGATATTTGAAAAGCCTGACAAAGTGTCAGGCTTTTCTTTTTTATTGTGTTGATTTTTTATAAATTGATTGCAACCACTTTGTGCAGTTTAGAAAGTTCATTGCTATCAATTTCAACCCTTTCATCAGGATTAAAGCGAACGCCGTAAAATACGCCGTTATCATCTTCTCTGATGCTCAGCAACATAGCCTCTTCTTCTGAGATATAATACAGTGCAATATCGCCGACGCTGACCATTTCTTGCGGGTCAACAAACAAAATTGCCCTGTTCGGAAGAAGCGTACCAAGACGACGTGTGCACAAATTAATGCCGTAAACGTCACGTTTTGCCATTAATTGGAAAGGACAAACAACATCTTTAGCCTCTTCATCATCCATATCAATCAAAATATTACCGTTTTGACCGGAAGTGCCATAAACTTTGATGAGCGGCATATCACCTGTATAAAGACCATACATCGAAACATGGCTGCCTTTAGGGGTCGCAAGAGATTTATATTTGGCATCCGTCTTTTGCATAATTTCATCCAAAGCACCGGCCTCACTTAATTCTCTGACTTCTTTTTTCAGTTCATCAACGCTCATTGAAAAAGTTGTGGCAATGTTCTTGAACTCTTTATCCGAAACTTCACGCTGTCCCATTTCAATACGATGATAAACAGACAACGTCATATCCGAATTTTCAGCCACTTCCATCAATGTCATATCTTTGTCCGTACGAATACGGCGGAGAGCTGCACCCAAAATCTTGAGCCCGGCCTCTATATTCATTTTATTGCGTCTTTCCTGTTCACGACGCCATGCTTGAACAACCTCATCCTTTGAATTTTGCTCATTCACGTATAAATCAGAAAGCGAACAATCCGTCAATTCTGCCACGGAAATCAATTGATCCTGATTAAGGCGGCGATAACCTTTTTCAATTTTAGAAACGGCAGACAAACTCACACCCAAGTGATCTGCCAATGCCTGCATTGAAACGCCTTTTTTCTTGCGTTGCAATCTGATTTGATTCGGGAAAATAATTTCTTCCATTTTTTGCCTCATCTTTTAGATTTAAACTACCCCATCATAAGACGCTTCAAAACAAGATTCAAGCGAAAAATGAATTTTGTACAATTTTTTCATCATCATCAGGGTTGTGAAGATGAAGGCGTATAATACTGGGCTTTTTTATCTCTGATTTGCTGTGCGTGCAAGGTCTTGTCATAAGCATCAAAGCCGTACATCATCCGATTTTCATCAAAACCGCTCCAAACTTTGCCGTTTTTATCCAATAAACCGAGTGCTCTGTATTTTTCAGAAAATCCGTATGTTGCAACAGCAGCCAAACCTACCTCCTTAGTCAAGCGTCTTGACATCACACCGTTATCGGTTATAAGCGTCCGGTTACCTGCATTGTCAACGGCCTCATAATTTGTCAGCACTTGTCCGTTTGGTGCGATTTGTGAGCTCAATGTCACTCTCGTTCCGTCACTGTTTTCTTGAACAATCGATAAAACACCGTCGTTAAAGCTGATTTGCCTGTTTTGGAAGTTATTGCCCAACGCGATACCTCTTTTGTGCATAACCGTTTGCGCAACAGCTTGATATAATTTTTCTTTAGGCAATGTTGTTTCATTTTCGAGCTGTGCCAAAATATTCATATCAACATCACCTTCATTATTGACAAGATAATCTGCAAGCGGCGTTGTCCATTGCATGTTTTGTGAAATAACCTGCCCGTTTTGGTCTTTAACCTCTTCAAATTGAAGCAAATGATCTTTTGTCGTCGATTTTGTTGTATCGCCGAACAAATTTTCTTTTTCTTTGGAATACGTCATCTCACCATTTGCGCCAAGTTCAACACGGCGGGTAACTTTGCGTCCGAACAACCCCTTCTTTTCTTGCTCATAAGCGATTGTACGGCCATCGGCATCTTTAACGGCCGTACCGTTTTTAATGATACGATTATTTCGTGTTGTATTGATTTGACGCTTAATCGGCTGATAAACAAGACCTTGCGCGGCAAGACCTCCGACCTTGGCGACACCTTTTGTTATACCCAACGCACCGCCGTGACGTTTGCCGTCCTTGCCTTTTGACCCGAATGCAAGACGATTGCCCATTTGCGCAAAAAATCCGCCCGTTGTCTGTGCAACGGAAATAGGCAATGCCTTTGCAAATTTGCCCGCAATTTTTTTCGATTGATCCAAAAACACCCAACCGAGCAAGCAAACCATAATCAGCTTCATCCCATTGATACTCCAATACGGAAAACCTTTAAGAGGATGCATAATATCTTCATAATTTGCGCCATCGGCATAGGCCGCAATATTGCCGACAAACTGATTAACCACCGTCATAATGATATAAAGTGTAATGCTTAAAAATACAAATTGGAACATGGCATTCATAAAAATATCCCAAATTTTGCTTAAATATTTTTTTGTTGACTTAAACGGCCAACAGCCGATTGCCGCCGGCAAAAGCGCCGATGCGACGGCCATATTCAAAACACAATCCATCAAACACCAAGGAAATACCAAAAGAAGAATCAGTCCGGCAAGAATCATCAAATCCCCCGTAATAACATACGGAAAACTCGGTATCAGATTTTTGACCTTGAACTTGACATCCCATCCGATACAACGAATTAGTTTGCCAAAAGCCACCATTTTATACACATTATCCTGCATCGTTTTCATTGAACACAAAATATTGCGTCCCATTGAAAGAGGCAATGCACCTGATGAGCGAGCATCTGCCTCCGTTTCGTAGCCGTTCAAGCCCGTCATATAAGCAGCTCCTGTAGAACATTCTTGCTCACCTGATATAGCTTGACTATAAGCCATACCGGTATTAAAGACAGGTCCGATCGTCAAACGCAACACTTGAAAATAGCTGACCCTTAATATCAAAACCACAACCAAAACCTTAAAGGCCATAACCAAAAATTCTTGTATCATTTTACTCGGTTTTTTAACTTCAATGGCAGAAACGTGTTTTAAGACAAAAACACTGACCCACAATGCAAATACAACCAATACAACATTTGCAACGCCCGTTGCCAAAGCATTGTATGCTTTTAACGCCATAGAGCTTGCCGTATTAAATAAAACCTTAAAAACGGGGCAAAAATAACATTCATCGGCAGATGGTATATATTTTTGATATGTACACACATCATCTGAGGTCGTTGTCGTTCCTTCGGACTGTGGGGATGATGCTATCCAATCCGGCGGATTTGCAACCGTTTTTTGCTCTTTTGCATCCTCATTTAAGTCTGTCCACTGATTGGTATTTGTTTTGTTTAAACATTCATCCTCAACATTATACGGGCATCCGCCGCAAAATGTCTGAATATCGTCACATAAAGGATCAATAATTGATTTTTTTAAGGTATTATATCCTTTCTTCCAGTCGCCGCTATGAATTTCAAAGTGCAAGTGCGGTCCGTAAGGGTGGCATAAAAGCGTTTTATTCGGATAGTCACAAAGTACACCGTTTTGATAATTGGAACCGCCGACTAAACCGATCGGATCACCTTTTTTGACATATCCGCCGGTGACAACATATCCGCTTAAGTGAAAATAGACCGTAATATATTTGTCATCACAACCGCTGTTCGGTGCATTTTGGCCGCATTTACACTGCTTTGTATGCTCAATCATAATGGCACGACCGGCACCTTTCATCTCTTTAGCCCAAACAACTTGCCCGTCTGCCGCTGCTGTCACAACCGTACCTGAATTTGCTGAATAGTCTGTTCCTAAGTGATTTCTCGGGGTACTGTTACCACCGGCTCCGTTGGCACGATAACAGTTTGTTTCCGACACACGTTTAATGGACGATACGGGCATTGTATCTAAACACGATGTTGCTTTGGCATTATTATTCATCACGCAATTAGGATCGACGTCATATCGCGTGCCGGAAGGACAATTATTTTGCAATTTACCGTTCGTCGTTTGCAATTGACAGGTGCTGTTTGAGCAATTTCCGACTTCACATCCCGACCCAAAGTTTTGGGCATATAAATCCTTTGCAAAAAGGCCTGAAACCAAAATGCCTGCTAAAAATACAAAAATATGTCCTAAGATTTTCTGTTTCATTTATGATTAACTCCACAACTCGTCATCCGCCTGACGTGCTTTTTTATCCTCTTCTTCCTGACGTTTACGATCCTCTTCTGCCTTTATCCACTCATTGATTTTTCTCGGTTTTCTGTCTTGCATAGCCTGACCGACACGTGTTAAAACAAAACCTGGGCTATGTATAATGCCAAGACCGAATTTTTTGAGCCCGCTCGGCGGTGTAGCATTTGTCTGCTGACCATTCTTTTCCGAACGATACTGTCCTGAAAGCACTCTTCCGGCGCCTTCGGTCAAGCGACCGGCCTGCGTCATGGCAACATCACCTGCAAATGACGCAACGGGGGCAACTACTTTTTTCTTTGCAAAATCAACAGCCTGTGTGCCTAAATGATGCATCGGAGAAGAACCTCTTGACTTGCCAAATGTCTTATCCGGAAAAAACTTATCCGCATAATCTGCAACGGCAGTGCCGACGAGTTTGAAGCCGTATATAAATGCGGCGGCAATAACCAAAAAGTGAGTACTGAAAATAGTAAAAGTCTCGGATACATAATCTGTGTTGTTTGTATCAATTGCCTCAAAAAGGTCATCCAAACCGTTTAACGCAACACTGATTATATTTAAGGTATACGACACAGCCATTGCCAAAAAGACGAATATTGCCGCACTTTTTAAGATGATGCTGATTAATTTCGGCAATTTATCCTTTGTCCATGAAAACGGCCATAACGCAATTCCGATAGGCAAAACAATCACTGCAAACCCAAGCTTAAAGCTGATATCAACAATGTAAAACGTGATACTGAGCAAAAGCATAAATCCAAAAAAATAGATGATTAAACCGCATAAAAATACGGGTATATCAGGATAATTACCGATTTTCACACTTCCAATTGAAAGAATGGATTTTTTGCCGGCATGCGTGGCATGGCACATTAAAGCCTCACCCAATACGGATACAACCGCCACAGAATCACTGATTTGACGCGTTGTTGAATAAATATTTGCTAAAACAGAACTCGGGATAACACGATCATCTGCCGAAGTTTCAATAGCCTGATTTTTTTGTGACGAAAGCGAATTGCATATTGAAGCACGTTCTTGTTTAGAAAGTTGTTTTGTATAAGCCGAGTTTGATTGAGGAAGCAGGCTTTGCGCCTCATCTGCCGCATATAAGTTCGCCCCGCTCAAGGCAAAGATACCAAAAAGTATTGCAAAAATCATATGATTTAAAAGACACTTTTTCATCATCGAGCGCCTCCACCCGTTCCACCGCCTGAATAACCTGCACCGAATGTGGGCGAAGTTGCTCCGCCGCCACCTTGACTGCGTGATATGACAGGAGCTGCCGGATCAGCCTCATCTACGGTCAATAAAATCGCACTGCCGAAATCCGTACCGGCATTCATCAACGGGACCAAAGAATAATGCAAAATTGTTTGCAAGCCTGAATTAATAATCACAAATGCCAAGATGATTTTGAAAAACTGAACCATCAAATCCTGCAACATTTTCATCGGTTCCACCGTTGTAAAGGATGAAACATTTTTAAGTGCAAATGAAGCAAGCCACAAGACAGAAACAATAATTAAAACGGCATTTGCCGCATCACGCGATACATCATAAGCCTTACCTGCAGCCGTCACAAAAGAATCTGCTAGAACTTTGACAACATCGCACCCGTAGCAATAACTGTATTTATGTGTAAAGTTTTCGACAATACATTCTTTTCCCTCTTTAATTGCTATATCAATTGCTCCGCCGAAAATTTTCAGTCTTCTGTCTTCTTTTCCACCGGCAGAGGCAACCGAACACATACTCGGCAATTCATTTGATTTCGGCTGACAAAAATACGCCGTATCTTCTAAATCGACAAGAAATCTGCGCCAGGTTTGTGAAGAATGAAATTTACACTTTATACAACGATGCGACGATGTATCACATTTTTCATTATCACCACATATAATTGTCTGGTTATTTTGAGCAAAAGCAGGCGCCTTAAAAATAAATGCCATACCTAAAAACAGCGCTGTAAGGAGGAATAGTCGCACAAATTTATTCATCGCCACCCCTCCCTGAAATTTTTTCAAGTACCTTGCGTGCATGTTCTCGTCTTTCTTTAAGTTTTTGCCCCGCAGAAGTATTAGAAAACACCTTTCCGACTTTACCGGTCACAAATGAAAAGGCTCGTTTTGCAATAGAAGCGCCCAGTTTTGCAACTCTGCGCTGGAAATTAGCACTGCCGCCGCCACCGACCAAACTACTTGAAAGTTGAATAGCCATGGTTATGCTCTTCAAAACCAAAAATGAAATCAAAATCATCATCAGTGATGTCAGACCGAACTCATTGTACAAGTCTCTGTCACCGAGCAGGCTTGAATTATTGGCTAAAATAATTTGCATCGCAAGCATTGCAACGGCTGCAATAATAGCCATAAACGCCAAAATTGCCGCCGAATTTATCATCATCAAAAAGCCTTCTTTCGTCCATTTTCGACTGAACTTAAACGGATAAGCCAAAACAAAGCACGGCAATAAAATGACCATCATATTCATTCTGAAAATACTATCGACGATATAAAAGACAAAGGCAATTTTAACAATCATAAAAACAGCGTAGACAACAATGCCAGATAAAACCATCGATAAATTATCGCCGTTTAACAAATTTTTTGCAATAACAAACCCTAGTTGCATACGATCACTGACCGCGCAAGTCAAACATTGCATCATATCCGCCGGTTCTTTCGGAAAAGAGTTAAGTGTTGCAGCTTCTAATTTCGGTGCGGCGCAAACAAGCGAGTTCGTATAAATCGCACAATACCCTTTTCCGGGTTCTCCCAAATAAATACCGGGACTGTTGATATCGCCATCCGTCGTTAAGGCATTTAAGACTAGACTGCCGTATTCTAAAAAAGCATAATATATCGGTAAAATAAGCTTATTTAACACAAAAAGCAAAAATCCCGTCGATGAGGCAATCAGCCCGCAACAAAGGCATATAAAAGCCATACGAGCGACTTCCGTCCATACCTCAGCAGGGCTTTCTTCTACCACGGAACTGACGTGTTTTAGGATTCTGATTGAAAGCCACAAGGCAAATGCCACCATCATAAACGGCATCGCACTGCCGGTCACTTTCGGATAGGCTTTCATCGACGATTCGGCCATGGCATTGTAAAAAAGCTCCAAAAATTGTGCCTGCCAACATGAGCGCTGTTGTTCTTCAACCTCGTCTTCTAAATCAAGATCACTTTGTTCGCCTTCCAAAGTCATCACATTAATGTTATTGCTACCCTCTTTACATGAACAAAGGCACAAAACGACAAGCAAAACGCAAATTGCCGTTTTTAAGAATTGAAGAATGTCTTTGCTCCAAATTTTCATTTATCTTAATCCCAAGCTGAGGTATCATCGCTCCAACCGCCACCTGCACCGCTTGTTTCATCAACTTGATTTGCATCCGGCTGATTTTGGTTTTGATTTTGGTTATTGTTTTGGTTGTTGTTTTGATTCCGGTTCGAATTGGATGGATTTTTGCCACCCGCAATCCTATGCGCGATGCGGTTATTAAATTGATCCGCTTTGGCTTTAATGCCCTGAGCCACACCCGAAAGTCCCGTGACACGCCCACCGATATGTGTAGCTGTACCAACCGCACGTTTCGCGCCTTGAGCCGCCAAGCCGCCAATTTTATTGCCGATGCCTTCACCGCCTGAAGCACCCGATATATCTTGTGCTAAATCATTGATTTGACCCGTCAGCTTAAAGGCAAAAATACAACATGCCAAAAGCACCAAAAATTTAACACCGTCTAAAGCCATCAGCTGGCTCAAAGCATCCATATTATTGCTATTCATCGCCGCTAAAATCTGATCTTTGCCGCTTAAAGCCGCAATTTCTTCAAACGCACCTTCCTGACCCTGTTTGACTTTTGATATATCAATAGAACTGTCGCCGATTAAAGCCTGGCATACAAGTTCGGAAGTCATCGTAATCACAACACCCATCATCACAAAATTGAAAAACGCGTTCATGAATATTTCCCAGCCCTTGCTCGTATAACCAATAGTAACCTTAAAAGGCCAGCAAGCAATCAAAAATGGTACAAGTGTGCAAAAAATACCGAATCGAACAACCGAATCCAAGAGATAAAAACAGCATGCGAGGGTAATCGCCCATCCGAATGACCAGCACAGCAAACCTGATATAAACATCGGAAAATTCGGCAAACGAATACTCATAAGCTCCTTGCCGGCATCGTGTATGGAATGACACATCAGTGAGCTACCGATGGCAGGAAGCTCGGCTGCTGACTCACTAAACAATCTGACCGTCCCCAACACTTGCGCAAGCAGATTTTTAGAAATCACCCCGTCCGGCATTTTTGAAACATATTCAGCGGAATACTTATTTAAGCCCGTCAACACATCATTGTCGATAATCACAAGACCGAATTCCAAAGCAGCCTCCATCAGCGGATTAATGACATAATGATAAATGTATATTGATTTTGTAAGCAACAATGCGGCTAAAAGGACCTTGAAGGCCTGTACTAAAATTTCGCCCAAATATTTACCGACATCTTGCTTTGTAAGCGCACTGACCGTCATCAAGGTTTTATAAGCAATAAAAAGTGCCATCACGACAATAATCAAATTTCTAAAACTTGAAGCGAGTGCTGAAAATGACTTTGTTGCCATAGTCTGATCGGTGCGGAGAATCACCTCAAACATGTCACATAACAAGCACGTATGCAGCTCGTCGAGCTTTTCGGTTATCGGCTGACAGCCTTTAGACTCAGATGGTTGTGCTCCCATTTGCCTTTGCAGTGAGGCATTATCCTGAACCCCTTGAGGTCCATAATATTGAGCACAAACAACGTGGGCGCAAAAAAGACCAAAAACAACTACAAAAAGAGCTAAAAATCCGAGTTTTTTCTTTTTCATCACTTTTGCCCCCTATCAAACGGATTGCCCAAAACTTTATAGGCCCACAAAAGAGCCCCGACAAAAAAACAAAAGCCGATGATATAGGCATATTTGCTTGACAATGCATCAAAAACATCAAACCTAATGGCAAGCAAAATACCTAAAAACATAAGCGCTGTTATGACAATCGACTTGAGCATAAAAAAATCCTTTTTCTCAACCATAATTCATTGTATCACAGATTAAGCAAAAATTGTGTTACAATATCTTTAAAATTTTCCTTTTTCGATATAATTGATACACGCATCTAAAACTTTTTCGTTATCAAAAATATTCAAATCTGAATTTTTGATAAAAATTTTATCGGCCGAAAAATTTTTTTCCGTCATCTCACCGGGGATATCAATACTGCCGTATTTTTTCTTAAGCGGCTTTAAGATTTTATCGAGGTATGTTTCGCAAAAAACAAGCCCGAGCGGCGTACCGGCAGGAAGCCTCGGAAATTTTGATGCCTCTTGCGGCGTTGTTTCTTTTAATGATGCCCCAAAAATAAAGTTCAAAATCCTAAAACGCGACATAAAAGTTGCTATCTCATTGCCGCAATTATTCGGATTGACATTAACCACTCGCCCGAGCTTAAACTTATCCTTCCATGCAAAACTTTCGGTAAGTAAGCATCTTAAAAGCAGGCAACCTGAACCTTTCGTGATAAAGGAGACTTCATCAACATCTTCCACATGCGTCAAGAAAAAATCAAACTGATCCAAATGTGCGCGCATTGATTTTCTTGTTGAGGGATAATTAATTGCCGCAACGTTATACCCTCTTTCGCTCAAGGCTTTCCACAGCGGACGAAAAATGTTTTTACTCTCACCCAAGCCATGAAGCAAAATCACAAGTTTTCCTTTTTGACGGGCAATTTCATAAACCTCAATGAATTTTACAAACGCCTTTCGGCATTCATCAAAAGTGCCTGACGCACGACAAATATCAAAATTATCAAGCAAACGATATTTTTTTGTGCGAAAATGACGCTGAATACGCCATTTTTGATAGTAAAATACATCTTCCCAAAACTGTTTGCCACCCAATGTAAAAAAATGAAATGCCATATTTTTCTCCTTTGCATCAAAGCAAAAAATATCATACTTTTATTAATAAAAAGAAAATAACAAAATATTTGCCTTTTGAAAAGCTTTTTCAGTATTTTTTTAACGTTTTTTCTTGAATAAGCACATTCGTCATGTCAAATGTCCGCTCATTTTCATATGTCTTGTTTTTAGCGGTAAGCAAAACATAACTGTACGGCTCAAGCGTGTATAAACCGTTATCACATATCTTTTTGTGTTCACCCGTTGTGTCAAAAACAAGTTCCCACTTTCCGCCATTGGGAGCTTTCGGCAATTTAAAATCGACAAAGCCATATGTATTACCGCACATCAAAATCATAAAATCATCATCGCTTTTTGCCTTTGTCTTCGGATTTTCAGAAATCTCCGTGCATCTGCCGTTCATCACACAGGCCAAAATATGATTTTGCGGATTTTGCCAATCAGAAGCCTGCATTTCAAGACCATCTGGACGCACCCATTCAATATCTTTTCGGCCGTTAGATGGCACGATTTGTCCCGAAAACGTATCTAAATTAGCAAATACCGGATGCGTTTTTCTTAAAACCGTTAAACGCCTGATATGCATATATAAATCTTTGTTTTCCTTTGACAGATTTTTCCAATTTATCCAGCTGATTTCATTATCTTGGCAATAGGCATTATTGTTGCCTCGTTGCGTACGTCCGAGTTCATCACCGGCACAAATCAGCGGCACACCGCGTGATAAGATGCTTGCCGACATCATTGATTTAATTCTTCGATAAGCAATATTTTCGTTTTCAGATAAAGAAGAGGCATTATTGTTTGAGCCATCATTGTTATTTTCATTGTTTGCCCAATTGTTTTTTTCGTTATAATGCACGACATCAAAGGCTGTAAATCCATCATGAACTGAAACAAATCGGATGTATTTTGACGCTTTTTGCCCATAAAATAACCCTTCACCGCCTGAAATATGACCGGCCATTTCACCCACAACGTTTTCATCACCACGATAAAATCGACGGACAGCTTCTTTATGCTTATCATTCCATTCCATCATGCCATCCATTTGACCTCTGAAATATCCGCCCGTTGCGCTCCACGGCTCACCGCTGATTTTGACTTGTTTTTCACGCGCCAAATCTCTGATAATTTGCATAAAAGCACCATTGCCGTCAAAACGCGTATGCTCATCAAGCGCACAATCACCGGCTAAATCAAAACGAAAACCGTCAACCCCCAAATCATCTGCAAAATAAGAAAGTGAATCATGCACCAATTTTTGAACGATTGCAGAATTTGTATTGATACTGTTTCCGCATCCCGTTGTATTAATCAACTCTTTGTTTTCATTTAACCGATAATAACTCGGCGCATCAAGACCTTTGTATGAAATCAGGTTATGAATCGGACCGAATTCACCTGTATGGTTGTACACAACATCAAGACCGACTTCAATACCCGCTTCATGAAGCCTGCTGACCATCAGCTTAAAATCGTCTGTCGTTCCGAAACGCTTATCAAGCGCAAAATGATTAATCGGGTTATATCCCCAATAATCGCTCAAGCCTTTTTCTTTTTTAAGCTGCAAACCACCGCAAGTCGTCGTTACGGGCATCAATTCCAAATGCGTAATACCAAGTGCTTTTAAATATGCAATCGTCTTTTCATGCGCAAAGGCCAAAAACTTTCCCCTCACCTCTTTGGGCAGTTCTTCATCTAAGGCTGAAAAACCCTTAACATTTGCCTCATAGATAATGGTATCTTTCCAATCAATATTCGGTTTTTTATGCAAATAAGGATATAAACGCGCATCTTTTTGCCTGTCATCAAAACGAACGACAGACTTCGGGACAACATGCGCACTGTCTATATTATTTGCAAGGTTAAGCGCCTCATTTTCCCAATCATCAACAGAAGATGAAAGTTCTTTTCCAAACGGATCAATAAGCAATTTATGTTCATTGAAATAAAGACCTTGTTTTGGATCAAATTTTCCATATGCACGATAGCCGTATTTCTGCCCTTGCTTAATACCCTTGAAAGCAGCAGACCAGACGCCGTTTTTGTCTTTTTTCAGCTCAAAACGCTTTTCTTCTGTTTCATCATCTGAAAACAAACAAAGCTCGATTTTATCGGCATGTGCCGAAAAAACGGAAAAACGAACCGCTTCACCGTCCTGATACGCCCCTAAGGCCAAACGCTGAACCATATACCCTCCTTTGAAATCCATTTAAAAGGGATTTTAACATCTTTTGACCAATCTGTCAAGACATCAAAATCCCAAGGAAAAATATTCAACAAGAGTATAAATAAGACCAAATAACGTATTTATATGGCTTTTAGCAGATAATCGCTGAATTTTTCTGCAAAAAACGCCGCATCTGTTACCGCTTCGCCTTCTGCAATTTTAGCCTGATCCAAAATCAAACGTGCCACATCGGCAATTTTTTCTTTATTTTGCTCATCTTCCATCATTTCGGAAAGTTTAATAATCAGCGGATGATACGGATTGATTTCCAACAGACGCGTGCTCGAAAAAGCGGTTTGTTGTTGATGGTTGCGCATCAAACGCTCAAGATGGATACTCATCTGCCCGTTTTCAACATTTAATGCTGCCGGACTTTTGGTCAGTTTTTCACTGATTTCGACCTTGCCAACTTCATTTTTGAACAATTCGCTCATAAAATCGGTCAGTTTTTTCAAATCGCCTTCTTGCGCTTTTTTATCCTTGCGCTCAATTTTTAAATCTATATCCGCGCTTGAGATATGTTTCACGGCAAATGTCTTATATGATGTTAAAACCTGAGGCCAAAATTCATCAATCGGATCAACAAGCAGTAAAACCTCTATTCCCTTTTGCGCAAAAGCCTCTAATTGCGGATTGTTTCTCAAGGTGGATACATCATCACCCGTAATGTAATAAATGGCTTTTTGGTCTTCTTTGGCGCGTGAAATATATTCATCCAAAGTGGTTAATTTACTTGAACTGTTTGTAGAATAGAAAAGCGATAATCCGGCCACTTCTTCCTTATTTGAAAAATCCTCATAAATACCCTCTTTGAAAGCCGTACCGAACGCATTGAAAAATTTGATATAATCGTCATAATCACCTTGACGCTTTTTCAATTCTTTTAAAATACGACTAACCGTACCCTGTCTGATTTTTGCCAAGAGTGCATTTTGTTGCAACATCTCACGCGAAATATTTAAGGGCAAATCCGAACTGTCAATCACGCCTTTGATAAAACGCAAATAAGCAGGCATTAGTCCTTCAACTTTATCCGAAATAAAGACTTTATTGACGTATAGCTTTAAGCTTTGCTGGCGATCCGGTTGAAATAAATCATACGGCGCCTCAGAGGGAATATATAAAAGTGCATTGTATTCAATGCTTCCTTCCGCCTTAAAGTGAAGCGTCATCCAAGGATCGTCCAAATTTTTTGAAATATGGTGGTAAAAATCTTTATACTGATCTTCGGTGATTTCACCTTTATTGCGCGTCCAAAGTGCCGAAGCCGTGTTGATTGTTTCTTTTCCGGCTTTGCCGAGATTTAAAACAATCGGATATTCCACATGGTCGGAATATGTCCGCACGATGTGTCTTAAATAAATCGTATCGATAAAATCTTTGGCATCATCTTTTAAAAAAAGTTTGATGTCCGTGCCGTTTGTATCACGCTTTGTTTCACTGATTTCAAAACCGTCAAGGCCGTCGGATATCCATTGATAAGCTTTTGTTTCTCCGGCTTTTTTTGTGGTGATTTTTACTTTTTTGGCCACCATAAAGGCTGAATAAAACCCGACACCGAATTGCCCGATTAAATCAACGACGGAACCGTTGTCTTTAACATTTTTTACAAAATCCGCCGTCCCCGATTTTGCAATTGTACCGATATGATTGATTAAATCGTCTTTATCCATACCGATACCATTGTCAGAAATTGTTAAAGTATTTTCTTTTTCATCAGGTGTTAAAGTGATTTCAAAGGCTTTCGGCGTTTTTATTTCAGGGTTTGTCAATGCCCAATATTTAAGCTTGTCACATGCATCGCTGGCATTTGAAATCAGTTCTCTTAAAAAGATGTATTTTTCAGAATACAGCGAATTGATTACAATATCCAAAAGCTTTGCTACTTCGGTCTGAAATTCGATTTTCTCACTCATTTTTTTATCCTTAAAATATTAAAACATACCATTGATATGGTGTTTCAAAAATGCTTGCGCAAGAGGGATGAAATAAAAAATGAAAACTGTTAATATTTGTTTTTTCAACTTTACAGGATTCGAATGATTAACTACTCTTATACAAGAGGGTATTTTCATGAAACGTATTGCTTCATTTGACGGATTAAGATTCTTTGCAGCGCTTACTATTGTATTAGTGCATATTGGGACTCGTTTCAGAATATCATATCCTTTTCGCAGCGGCTATTTGGCGGTAGAATTGTTTTTTATATTAGCCGGTTTTTTGTTAGCACAATCATATGATGCTCTTGACAAACATTCCCACAACAACAATATTCTAATTTGTAAAACTTATTTTTTTCACCGTTTTTTCAGACTTTGGCCTGAATATTTTTTGGCAATGATTATAGCGATTTTTTTTAAGCATCTTTCTTTACACGAAGCACAACCATTCTTTTTAAACGTTTTTATGATAGCCGGATGGGGTGGAATTCCTTATTTGTTACCGGGAGCATGGTTTATTCCTGTCATATTTTGGTGTAGTTGCTTATTGTTCAGTTTAATTGTATTTCAAAAAGATAAGGCAAAAGCATTGACCTTGCCTATAATTGCCATGCTATGTTTATTTTACCTGGTTAATCAACATAAATTTGATATCTTCAGGCAAACTTCTTTTGCTTATATATCAGCCGGAACCATCCGAGGTTTGTTTGCACTTATTGTTGGTATTTATACCTATTGGGGTTGTCAGATGTTAAAAACTTATAAAACAAAATGGAACCCTAGTTTTGTGATAATGACTTTATTGATAGGCGAATTGATTTCTGTTATCGGGTTAGGATACATTTTTATTTTTCAAAGAAAATATAATTTAGGTTTATTTAATGTTTACTTTTATATCTCCTATATAATCGGACTGTTATATTTTCAAAAAGAAAGATTATTAAAATTTCTTTCATGGAAGATATGGATACCGCTTTCCGGAATATCATACTCTTTATACCTTGTTCATCCGATTGTAATATTCTTTTTAAAAGCGCATTATTTACAATGGATTAAATTGCATATAATTACGGGATCAGTATTGACAGTCTCGCTATCATTAATGCTTGCAGCTTTTTGTTATTTAAGCACAAAGTGTTTGGTTAATAATTTAAGAAAAATTGCTTTTAATAAAGTACAAAATCGAAATTAGTTCCATGTACTGCAAGGTAAAATCTGCTAAAGTTCAAACTTTTTGCCCAAAGTATATTTTTTGAAGATGCCTTCAGACCCGACACTTTATAACCTTAAAACTCAATGAATAGGTTTTTAATTTGATATGGCTTGACAATATTTTTACTTTTTATATTATACGATTTAGCTCATTTATCTTAGAGAAGGTTGAAATATAAGCTATGACGTCAAAATCCGAAATTTTACAAAAATCCCAAGTTTGTTGGAACAACACCCCTGTTAAGCAACTCCACCTGACAGATCCGGAAATAACCATTGTGCGGATAAAAATTCCTGCAGGCGAAAAATTGCCGTGGCATCAGCATCCTATTTTAAATGTCGGTTATTTAACAAAAGGAGAATTAACCGTTCATACCATCAAAGATGAGGTGGTGGTCTTAAAATCCGGCGATTCGATTATTGAGGTAACGGATACATGGCACTATGGCGAAAGTACAGGCAAAGAAGATGCCGAAATCGTTGTTGTCTATGTCGGCAACAAAGGTGAGGCGATAAGTATAATCAAATCATAGCTAAATCTTGATAAAAAAACGGCAGATTTTTTTGCCTGCCGTTTTGGATTGTACCTTATAAGCAAATTGCGAACTAATCACCTTTTTGTTTGCGGTGTTCAAGAACCTTTTAGCCGCTTCTGTTTGAATTTGCGCCGCTGATTTATGCTCTTTACGCACTTCACCAGTTTTAACATCAGCCGTTTTACCTACTTTTATTTTTCCTTTTAACTCCCAATATTCTTTTCTAGGATCACCATCTGGAAAATTGCGCCGAGGACGAAGCCTACCACGCACTTTTAATATAGCCCTATCAATTTCATCTTCTTTTTCTTTTAAGGGATCATCTGGAAGATGATTGAGTTCTCTTCTTTCCACAACTTTTGCCAACTTTTCTTCTAAATGTTTATCGTCTGCAAAAAGTTCTTTCATCGTTTCAGGATATTTTTCAAAAAGTTCAGGATTTGATATTAATCTATCTAAATCTTTCGGTTTTTCAGCAATACCTTCTTTAATCAAAAAAGAAAAATTATCCAAATTCCTTTTAATACTACCTTCTCCATAGCATGCAACTTGATAACCGTAATCTACCGTAAAACGGTCTAATAACATTTCCACACTATCTTCAGGATCTGTAATGAATCCGCCGGCTTGATACACTTTTTTTATGCTTTCAACAGGACGTGATGCATAAATCATATTGTCTAAAACAGTTCTTCCAAATGAATCCTCTGCATTCACGTCTGCACCATGCGCAATATAAAAATCCATTTGTTCAGGATAAGCCCTGTAAAGACGTTTATCATATTCGGTAAAATAACCATCTGGAATCAATTTTTCTTTTTCTAAATATTCAGCACCAGCCAGTGTCTTTACAACATCTAACAAATATTCAGGCCCATATCCTCGATACAAAGGGTCAAATCCCTTTTCTCGCATTTCCTGGAACTCATCATAACGACCTTCATCAATAAATTTTGCAGCGACTAAAAGTTCTTTATCTTTTGCTGTATGAACCGCACGTTCTGCACCTAATAACTCACCATGGTAAATGACCTCATTAATTAATCCATGGAGTAATTCGATATCATTGTTTTTCGATTGAGAATCAATGATATCTCCGACCAAATCCAAAGCTTCCGTTGAATCAGCTATATCAACATTTGTTCTTAATGCTTCACTGATATGTTCTATTTCTTCTTTAGAAAAAGCTCTTTGACGTGCTTCTCCTTCCATTTTTCTCAAATATTCTAAATCTTTTTGGTTCATATCTTTATCCTTTTCAAAAATTTTGTACCATTTTGTCTAATTGTAACAAAACCACCGTTTAATTTCACCAGCATTTAAAAAATCTAAAAAAATATTAACACATTGATTTTGCGAT
>CADAAN010000011.1:47469-58386 GCA_902785935.1 uncultured Pseudomonadota bacterium | reverse complement strand
GACAGGATTTAGGTCAGCTCCGACTGGAGCTGTAACGAAAAGGCTCTCAAAAGAGAGCCTTTTCTATAGAACCCCCAGTTTACTGGGGGATATCTATTGTGCAGAATGAAAACGATATAACGACCTAGCGATAGCGAATCGAGAATGTGTTTGTCTTGCCCGCGACAGCATTGGCCTCGTCGAGGGTGTAGATACGCTTAGGAGTATGAGATGACTGATTTTTTGAATCAACTTGAACCAGTCCTGCAAAATCTTCTTCTTTTAAACCACCCTTTTCCAACTGCTTCCTGCATTCATCGATTTCTCCTATACAGTGAATTACTGCGGTTTCCATATATGCTAATGGATTGCCATATCCACCAAAAAAAATATCATTTTCATCATTTGTTTCATAGTATTCCATGCCTGCATCATAAAATAATTTGTCAATTTCGCCTGTTTCATACTTTTCAATCAGGTCAGCTTTATTATCAACATATATATCATCCATACCTGTCGTTACATATCTTCCGTCTAACAAACGAGCCGGAATCGTTAAATTTTCAACATAATATTGATCCTCCAATTCACTTCCTAAGTATATAACAGATTCCGGAATTGTTATATTTTTGCAACTAAATCCATAAATTGCATCATAATCAAATGATGTAATACCCTCATTAATAACAAGAGATTCATAAACTCCGTTATCAGAATTAGATTCAAAATCCTGCCAACTGCCGACTTTTATATCCCAAGAATCTTTAGAATCAACTTTTCCTGTTCCTGAAATTGTAAGCGTGCCGCCTTCCATTACAAATGTACAATCATCGCCGCAAGTACCTGATGTTAAGGCACATGCACTCCTTATAGCCGTCATGGTTAATATCAATGTGCATATAAATTTTGTATTTCTCATAATTTATCCCCTTTATAGAATTTGTTATAATGTTAATCGCCCTTGCAAGGGCGATCGGGGAATTAACCAATCATATGTAGCAAAATGACTCCGATAATCTTTAGGACAAAGCCTTGTACATTCATCACCGGTTCCCCGACACATTTCGGGGATAATGGCGTTTTAAAACAAAAAAAATAACACCACATCAATACAGTGTTATCCTCACTGTGCTACATAAACGAGCCGGTTAAAGCCCCGCACCCTATCCGGGTACTTGATAAGAAAAACAGGTTTTCTCATCTGCTTTAGATTTTGCCATATTCAAACCCTAATGTCAAACAAAAAATGCTTAAATAATATTTTTTGTTGTATCAATTGGAAATAGACCTTGAGAATCGATTTTTTTAAAAGTATACTTTGCCCTATGAAAGACCCAAAATTTATACATCTTCGTGTGCACACGGCTTATTCGCTCTCTTTGGGTGCGATAAAAGTCGGCGATTTGGTGCACCATTTGAAAGAGACAGGCATGCCGGCCGTTGCGATGACCGACACGGGCAATATGTTTGGGGCAAAAGCGATTTCGGCCTATGCCTCGGGTGATGGTATAAAACCGATTTTGGGTTGTGAATTTACTCTAAAAAATCTCGATTCGGACGATGTTTTGAAATCTAAAGGCCAAGCTTTGCCGCCGGACAAACTTGTTTTGCTTGTTCAAAACGAAACGGGTTATCAAAACATTATGAAGCTGATGAAGCGCTTTTATCTTGATAATACTTCAAACGGTGATGAACCTCAACTTTTGTATGAAGATTTAGAAGCTTTTCATGACGGATTGATTGCTTTAAGCGCAGGCATCGACGGGCCTGTCGGAAGGCTCATTTTGCAAAACCGCATGGCTGAGGCCAAACAGACTTTAGAGCGTTTGCTCCATATTTTTCAAGACCGCTTTTATATGGAAATTTCGCGCATCGGCTTGCCTGAAGAAAAAAGAACAGAAGGCGTATTCATCGACTTGGCTTATAAATACAATATCCCTCTTGTTGCAACCAATGAGGCTTTTTTCATCGATGCCGACATGTATGAGGCTCATGATGCTTTGATTTGCATTTCGGCGGGTGAAGTGATTGCAAATGATGCCAGAAAAAAATATTCCTTAAACAACAGGCTTAAAACAGAAGATGAAATGTGCGCTTTGTTTGCCGATTTGCCCGAAGCGCTTGAAAACACCGTCAATATTGCAAAAAAATGCAATTATATATCTGAAAAAGTGCAACCGCTTTTGCCGATTTTTGAATGTCCGGACGGCAAAACGCAAGATGAATTTATCACCGAAGAGGCTTATAAAGGCCTTAAAGAGCGTATGGAAAAACAGGTTTATACGCCTCAAATGACTGATGAAGAACGCGCCGAGATTGATAAAAAATATTACGAGCGATTGGAATATGAGCTCAGCGTTATCAAGCGCATGGGCTTTCCGGGGTACTTTCTTATCGTTTCGGACTTTATCCGCTGGTCAAAAACACATGGGGTGCCGGTCGGCCCCGGACGTGGTTCGGGTGCCGGTTCGATTGTGGCGTGGAGCTTAAAAATCACTGAGCTTGACCCTATTAAATTAGAGCTTTTGTTTGAGCGTTTTTTAAATCCTGATCGTGTGAATATGCCTGATTTCGACGTCGACTTTTGTCAGGAAAATCGCGCCAAAACGATTGAATATGTGCAAAATAAATATGGTTTTGACCACGTTGCACAGATTATTACATACGGCAAATTACAAGCCAAAAATGTTATCAGAGATGTGGCGCGTGTGATGCAAATGCCTTATTCGCAAGCCGACAAAATCTCAAAGATGATACCGCCGCCGGTGCAAGGCAAAAACGTATCATTAAAGCAATCGCTTGAAATGGTTCCGGAATTAGAGCAGATGCGCACCTCTGACCCGCAAATCAACAAGCTTTTTGATATCGGTATGAAGTTAGAGGGTTTGTATCGCCAGTCCGGCGTGCATGCGGCCGGTGTTGTCATCGGCGACAGACCTCTTGACGAACTTGTGCCTTTATATAAAGACCCGCGCGCCGAAATGCCCGTAACACAATATGATATGAAGTTTGTTGAAGAAACGGGATTGATTAAATTTGACTTTTTGGGCTTAAAAACCTTAACGGTGATTAAAAAAGCCGTTGACTGGGTTTATAAAACACAGGGCATCAAACTTGATATGGATACCCTGCCTCTTGATGATAAGCCGACTTACGAAATGATGCAAAGAGGCGATACCTGTGCCGTATTCCAGTTTGAATCGCCGGGGATGCAAAATGTGCATAAACAAATCAAGCCTGACCGTTTTGAAGATTTGATTGCTATCGTTTCGCTTTATCGTCCGGGGCCGATGGACAACATTCCGACTTATATCAAGCGTAAACATGGTGAAGAAGAAATTACGTATCTTCATCCGGCGTTGGCTCCGATATTAGATGAAACTTACGGCATTATGGTCTATCAAGAACAAGTAATGCAGATTGCGCGCAGCTTAGCAAATTACACCATGGGCGAGGCTGATAAGCTCAGAAAAGTTATGGGCAAAAAGCAGATACAGGAAATTCCGAAGCAGCGCGAAAAATTTATGAAAGGCGCACTTGAAAACGGCATTAAAGAAGAGATTGCGTCATCTATTTTTGACCAGATGGAAAAATTTGCCTCATACGGGTTTAACAAATCACACGCTGCCGCTTATTCGCTTATTTCTTACCAAACAGCATACTTGAAATGCCATTATCCTGTTGAGTTTATGTGTGCGGTGATGGATTTGGATATCACCAACACCGATAAGCTCACAACCTTTGTGGCTGATTGTAAAGATATGCATTTTGATGTTTTACCGCCGAACATCAACAAATCAGATGCCGAATTTTCGGTCGAAGATGGCAATATTCGTTATGCTTTGGGTGCGATTAAAGGCGTCAGCGCGGCCGCGATGGAGGGCATTGTGCAAGAGCGTCAAAAAAACGGCGCTTTTAAGAGCATTTCAGATTTTTGCCACCGAATCGATATAAAATTCATCAACCGAAAACAATTGGAACAGCTCATTAAATCCGGCGCGTTTGATGATTTAGAAAAAAACAGAAATAAACTTTTTGAAAATATCGAAAATATCTTAAAACATATTTCCGCCTCGACCGAAACAAAGACAAGCGCGCAGACATCGCTTTTCGGGGCTGAAGAGCTAAGCTCGGAAATTAAGCTCAAAGATGTTCCCGACTGGCCTAATTTGGAAAAACTCAGGATGGAGGCGGACGCCATCGGTTTTTATCTGTCCGCACATCCGCTTGATGCTTATAAAGAAAGCATTGAAAAACTGGGGCTTAAAAATTGTCATCAGGTGATATCCAATGTCAAAACAGGCGATAGCATTAAGGCTTCCGTTGCGGTTTGTGTTGAAAGCTTATCAAAGCGTATTTCGAAAACTTCAGGCAATAAATATGCTTTTGTCGGATTGTCCGATTCATTCGGCGCCCTTGAGGCTATGATTTTTGCAGACGGCCTTGCAAAGTACGAAAATATCCTTTCCTCCGGTTTGCCGGTTGACATAAAATTGACCATCGATAAGCAAAATCCGGATGACAAACCACGCGTAATGATCAATGAGGTTAAATCTTTAGATGAGGCGATAGCAAGCCATGCCGCCGGCATTGTAATTTATCTTAATAATCCAAGTGCCGTTGTTGAAATCAAACGCATTTTATCGGCAGATAAACGCGGCGCCAATAAAGTTTATTTTGTTCCGGATGTTGAGGGCTGGGATATCAAAATTGATTCAGGCGCAGGCTTTGCATTTTATGATGCGCAGATTATATCAAAATTGCGCGCCGTTTCAGGCGTAACAAATATCAAGGAGATATAAAATGAGTGATGATTTGAAATATCCCTTTATCAAAGCCTTAACAAACCCTTTTTCGGCGATTGCGGATCGTATGGGATTATTTTTAATCCTGTCACTGTTGGCGGCAACACTTTTGACACTGAATGCTTATATTTTTTCGCAAACCTTTATTTGTGCCATTTCATCACTTTATGCAAGCGCACATTGCAATTCAAGCCTTGCGTTTTACGGGGTTTATTTGCTTGTTAAATTTTTCATATTGTCCGTTTTTTTAAGAATTTGGTATGATACAGCGTTTTTAGCGCAAAAAATTGATCGTACTTATTTAAAAAAAATACCCTTGCGTACATTTAAATTCTTCTTGGGGCTATTGCTTTTTTTAGTGCTCAATACAATACCCGCATTGTCACTTTATTTATTAATCATACGCAAACCAAACCCGATTTTTCAGGTTGAATTGGTGTATTTTACGTTTGTTTCAATCGGTTTTCTTGTTCCGTTCGTGATGCTTCGATTTTATAGCACGCTTGCAGAGATAACGGAAGGTAAACACATCACCGACATGAAAGAAATATTGCAAAAAACGCGATACAAAATGTCAAAAATCATTTTATCATTTTGCCTGTTGCTTTTGGTGATTTTTGTGATTTTTTTAAGCACGATGACCTTTTTGCGCCTGCACATGGGCGGTAATTTAATGCTTTATAACTTTTTTGCCGAAATATCCTTTGAATGGGTTGGTGTGTTGATAACGACTTTGTTACTTAATTTTATCCGCACACAAAAAGAAATTTTTGGAAGCTAGGCAAAAAATAGATTATATTCAGCCTGTATAAAGAAAAAAAGGGAAAAAATATGGCAAAAAAAATTTGTTTGATTGACGGCTCGGGCTATATTTTCAGAGCTTTTTATGCCTTGCCGATTTTAACAACATCTTCAGGCACGCCGACAAATGCGGTTTTGGGCTTTTTGAATATGTTTATGCGCCTGCGCTCAACGATTAAATGCGATTATTGCCTTGTGTTGTTTGATGCTAAACGCCAAAACTTCAGAAACGATATCTTTCCTGATTATAAAGGCACGCGGAAAGAAACGCCGCCGGAGCTTATTCCTCAGTTTGCCATTATTCGCGAAGCGGTTGAAGCGCTCAATCTCAAATTTTTGGAAATGGAAGGTTATGAGGCTGATGACTTGATTGCGACCTATGCTTCAATAGCCGTTGACAAGGGTTTTGAGGCTGTGGTTGTGTCGGCCGATAAAGATTTGATGCAATTGATACGTGACGGTGTGACCTATTATGACGGGATGAAAGATAAATTTTTTACCCCTGATGATGTTAAAGAAAAATTCGGCGTTTTTCCGGATAAAGTGGCTGATGTTCAGGCCTTGTCCGGTGACAGTATTGATAATGTGCCCGGGGTGCCCGGAATCGGGCCGAAAACGGCGGCTGAACTTATCAATACATTCGGCTCGCTGGAAGGGGTGCTTGAACACGCCTCAGAAATTAAGCAAAATAAACGCCGTGAAACACTTTTGGCTAACCTTGAAAATGCAAGAATTTCAAAAAAGCTCGTTACACTGAAAAACGATGTGCCGCTTGAGCAAAATATCGAAGATTTTAAGTGTATGCCGCCCTCAAAGCAAACGCTGATGGATTTTATCGAAAAATATGAGTTAAGAAGCCTTAAAGCGCGCGCGCAAAAATGGGTTGACGAACAGTGTGCCGAATATTGCGGGTGTGCTGAACTCAAAGCGTCTGAGATAAAAAAACAATATCAGCTTATCGATGATGAAGAAGGCTTGAAAAAAGTTGTTGATGAGATTAAAAAGGCGCGCCTTTTTGCCATTGATACCGAAACAACGGGTTTAAATCCTCTTAAAGATAAAATCGTCGGTTTTTCGCTTTGCAGTGAAGAGGGCAGGGCTTATTACGTGCCTTTAAATCACGGCAAAAAAGTTGTGGGACAAGATTTGTTTGATGTTTCGTTTGAAAGAGAAAAACAGATTTGCCCGCAAACGGCAGCAAAATATTTGAGGCCGCTTTTAGAAGATGCAAGCATCTTAAAAATCGGGCATAACATCAAATTTGATATGCATTTTTTAAAGCAGATTGTCGGCAAAGATTGTGAGATTTTTCCCTATGACGATACGGCGGTCATGAGCTATGTTTTGGACAGTTTGGAACACGGACACGGCTTAGATGAGTTATCTGAAATTTTTTTGAATTATACAACGATAAAATACGAAGATGTGTGCGGTTCGGGCAAAAACAAAATCACCTTTGATGAAGTACCCTTGGATAAAGCGCTTGATTATGCGGCTGAAGATGCGGACATGACATTAAGGCTTTATCATATTTTAGAGCCGCGTTTGGTGCGTGAAAAAAAAGCGGCGCTTTATCAAAATTTTGACAGGCCGCTTGTAGCCGTTTTGCAAAAAATGGAAGAAAACGGCGTTTTGATTGACGCTTTGAGCTTAAAACAACTTGATACCGATTTTGAAGATGAGATGCATCGGCTCGAAAAGGAAATTTATGCGCTCGCGGGAGAAGAATTTAATCTTGCTTCGCCCAAACAAATCGGTGAAATTTTGTTTGTCAAAATGGGTCTTAAAGGCAAAAAGACAAAGTCGGGCGCTTTTCAAACGGGAGCTGATGTTTTAGAAAATCTTGCTCAATCGCATGAATTGCCGAAAAAAATCTTGGATTGGCGCGGTTTTCAAAAGCTTAAATCCACCTACACAAGTGCGCTTTCCGATGAATGTGATAAAGATGGCCGCGTGCATACAACTTTTTCACAAACGGTTGTGAATACAGGCCGGCTTGCCTCATCAAACCCGAATTTGCAAAATATCCCCATCAGGACAGATGAAGGCAAAAAAATACGTCAGGCATTTGTGGCGCCGAAAGGCTATAAGCTGATTTCGGCCGACTATTCTCAGGTTGAACTTCGTTTGCTTGCGGCGGTTGCGGATGTAAAGGCCTTGAAAGAGGCATTTGCCAAAGGTGTCGATATTCATGCCTTAACGGCAAGTCGTGTTTTTCATATTCCGCTTGAAAAAGTTGATGCCTCAAAGCGTCGCGATGCAAAAGCAATTAATTTCGGCATTGTTTACGGTATCTCGCAATATGGGTTGGCGCGACAGCTCGGTATTGATTCGGGCGAGGCCAAGGCGTATATCGATTCTTATTTTGCCGCAATGCCCGAAATCAAAAAATATATGGCGGATACCATTGCATTTGCGCATGCACATGGTTTTGTTCTGACCCCTTACGGGCGAAAATGCTTTATCAGCGGGATTAATGACCAAAACAAACAAATTGTATCGTTTGCCGAAAGGGCTGCTATCAATGCGCCCATACAGGGCGGCGCGTCAGATATTATCAAGCGCGCGATGATTAAAGTCGATTCGGCATTAAAAGACGGCGGATTTAAGGCAAAAATGTTGCTTCAAGTGCATGATGAGCTTATTTTAGAGGTACCGGAAGATGAGCTTGAAGCCGTTTCGGCGCTGATTAAATCATCCATGGAAAGCGTCACAAATTTTGATGTTGCCTTTATAGCAGAGGTTGGCATCGGCAACAATTGGGGCGAAGCACACTAAAAAAATAAAAAAAGGCGAAAGTCTTAAAAAACAATCGCCATATTGATTTATTGCTTTAAATTTTATGCAATGATGTTCGGCATCAAGCCCGATTCGACTTTTTTAATCTTTTGAGAAAGGCCGTTTTTCATGGCATGCAGTTTTTGCGCCTGATAAAAGTCAATCGTTGCGTTTTTTTTGACCAAAGTTTTGATATCGGCACGCACACGGCGTTCTTCAAGCTTTAATTCACAAAGTTGAAGCTGAAGTTTTTTAATATTATCGTACTGCATTTATTCGTATCGTCCCTTATATTAAAAAAAAGTTTTTCAAAAGATGCATTTTTTACTGGAAAAGTATCTTTAAAATCTGTATGAAGTATACAACAAAAAAAAATAAAATCAAGAACTTTTCATTTTATGGAGAATATTTTATGAGCGAAATTAAAAAAATCGGCATTTTAACAAGCGGTGGTGATTGTTCAGGTCTGAACGTTGCAATTTCAGGTGTTGTGAAGGCGGCCACGCTCAAAGGGTGGACGGTTTACGGTATCCACAACGGGACGGAAGGTTTGACCGAAACTCCGCTTTCGTACGAGGTTTTGACGCTTCAAAACTTTTCGGATACCCCTTGGGCGAAAACGGCCGGCTCATATTTAGGCTCTTTAAATAAAGGGATTAAAGCAGATCAACTTGATGCAGTTGCAGACAGATTTGGTCAAGGCGTACGTCAGCTCGGGCTTGATGCCGTGATTGTTTTGGGTGGTGACGGCAGTATGAATGTTTTAAAATATTATTGCACACGTGCGGGTATTAAAATGATCGGTATCCCGAAAACGATTGACAACGATACGCCTTTGACGGATTTTTCCATCGGTTTTGAAACAGCTTGCCAAGTTTGCATGGATGCTGTGGACAGCATTAATTGGACGGCGCGTTCGCACCATCGTGCAATGATTATTGAGATGATGGGGCGTGATGCCGGACATTTGGCCTTGCACGCAGCACTTGCGGGTGGAGCAGATGTTTGTTTGATACCGGAAATTCCTTATACATTAGATGGCATTATTGCAAAGCTTGAGGCGGTTAAAGCCACAGGTCGCACGCATGCTGTGATTGTTGTCTCGGAAGGCATTAAAACAGAAAAAGGTGAGGTTTTGTCAGCGGCTAAAAATTTGGTCGGCGAAAAAGTTCATGGCGGTATCGGTGATTATTTGACCGCACTTTTGAACGAAAATTACAAGGGTTTTCAGATTCGTTGCACACGCTTGGGGCATATTCAGCGCTCCGGGCATCCGGTTTTTGCGGACAGAATGATGGCATCTGTTTTTGCGGCCAAAGCGGTTGAGCTTTTAGATGAGGGCAAAACAAATGTGATGGTCGGCTTAAAACAAGGTGAAATTACCGCTTTTTCTTTAGAAGATGTTGTGGCAGCCGGCACGAAGGGTGTTGATGTCAAAAACGATTATATCAAAGCGGCCAAGTTGCTTGGCATGTATATCGGTGAATTGTAAGCTTGTATAATGGGTTATTAATAAGGGCTTTTCTTCTCGTGTAGCTATTTGTACACGTCGGCGAAAAAGCCCTTATTATTGACGCTCATCCTCCGAGCTTACATGGATTGTTCGTTTTGCTTTTCTTGTTTTAACTTAAAAACATATGATACGCGTTGAAATCCGTTCTTTTCAAAAAAACGATGCGCGCTTTCGTTATGCAAGCCAGATTCAAGATAAATGTCATCAATGCCCATGGCCGCAAACCATTGAAGCCCTTCATTCAAGAGCTTTTTGCCAAGCCCGCTTCCTCGGTATTTGCGCAAAACAACCATATCACCGATAATGCCGAAAGGTTTATCATCATCAGCGCTCACTTCAAAAACGCCGAATGCAACAATTTTGCCCTCATCAAGATATTTCAAAACAACAGACGGATATTTTGTACTGCGATTATTGATTTTTTTTCGGATGTAATAAGTCCATTTTTTTTCGGCATCATCTGAAATTTCATCGTTTGAAAGTGCAACACCCATTTGCATTTCACCATGCGAAATATAAGATTTATGCTCTCTTAGAGTTTTCAAAAACAAATCACACAAAGCATTTGTATCTTTTAATGTCGCCTTGACAAACATTTTTTTTCCCTTTTTACAACGGTAATTTAATTTCAACTTTCAAGCCACCGAGAGGACTGTCCGACAATCTGATTGTACCGCCGTGTGCGCGTATCACATCTTTTGCAATCGATAAACCGAGCCCTACTCCGCCCGTTTGCTTGTTGCGTGACCCCTCAATCCGGTAAAAAGCCTTAAAAACTTCTTCCCTTTTATCTCGAGGAATCCCCGGCCCATCATCATCAATATCAAGTTCTAAACGATGGCTGACCTGTTTTAAGTTAATTTCAATTTTTTTGGCATACTGGCACGCGTTTGAAATTATATTCGTCACCGCGCGATTGAGTGCCTGTGCGCGGCCGTATAATATCGGCACATCATCAAGCTTGCATGAAATTTGATAATTAAGTGCATTAAATTTTGCAACGATTCCCGACACCAAAAGACTAAAATCAATTGCAACACT
>CADAAN010000011.1:652-47460 GCA_902785935.1 uncultured Pseudomonadota bacterium | reverse complement strand
AGCAAGATAACCTTCAAGCATCTGTTGCATTTCCACCACATCTGCCATAAAAGCATCATTATCCTCGCCTTTCGGAAGCATTGCCAAGCGCAACTTCATACGCGTCAGAGGCGTTTTCAAATCATGCGAAACGCCTGCAAGCATCTGCGTACGTTCAGACATTTGGCGTTTGATACGCTCCTTCATCTTGTTAAACGCAACACCTGCCGTGCGAACTTCGGATGAGCCGTAAGGCTTGAAAGCCACGTCAACGCCTTTACCGAAATTTTCGGCGGCACTGGCCAGTTGCCTGATTGAGCGCGCCTGCACCCTTAAAAATAATGTCGCAACCCCGAACAGCAAAAACGACGTCCCGACCATCCATGCAATAAATCCGAAAATCGACGAGTTGAAAATGTTTTTTGTTGATGTCTTGAATTGATAAAGTCCGTCTTTTGTATCCACAAGCGCTACAAGTTCTTTTTTACCCGACAGATAAAGCCTCGTCTTGGCTTTAGGAAATTTTTGGCGCATTGATTTTTCTAAAAAACCGGTCACCATTTTGCTATAACGCGCATCGTTTAAAACACGGTATTTTTCATCATTTTGCGAATATTCAACTTCAAGTTCATAAAAATCTTCGGAAAGTTTTTGAATATCCTTAAAATGTGCCGGATTTTTTTCGGATAATTCCACGACAAAAGCCATATTTGCCGCCAAATTGTCGGAAAGACGCCTGCCGACCTTTGACCAACTGCCGTTAAAATAAGCAATGATAGAAACAACCTGTACCACAATCAAAGGTACAAAAACAAGCAACATCGTTCTGAAAAAAAGCGTTTTAGGCAAAAGTTTTGCCCTTAAATCGCGAATATCGTCGTCAATTTTTTTCGGAAGCGTAATTAAATGCATCTTGCGCCTTTCTTATTCGACAAGCAACATATAGCCTTTGCCGCGTATAGTTTGAATGTATCGCGGATTTTTAGAATCTTTTTCAATTTTCTTTCTTAAGCGGGTCATTTGCACATCAATCGAGCGCAAATTATTATCCCCACCCAAAAGCTCGGCCAATTTTTCACGCGTTAATGTCTGTCCTGCTTTATGACCCAAAATATTCAAAAGCTGCTGTTCGATATTTGTTAAGTGAATAAGTTCACCCGTTGCCGTTTTAAGTTCTTTTAAACGCATATCGTAAACGACAGCGCCGAAATTTAAAACCTCACGTTCCATCTTTTTATCCGGAACGCGTTTAAGGATATTATTTATCCGCAAGACAAGTTCTGTCGTATCAAACGGCTTTGGCAAATAATCATCAGCGCCCGTTTTCAGGCCTGTAATGCGATCTTGTGTCTCGCCCATTGCGGTCAGCATCAAAACAGGCACATTATTCTCTTTTCTGATTTCTCTTAAAAGATCAAAACCATTTTGCCCCGGCATCATCACATCCAAAATCAGCAAATCGAATTTGTATTGATCCAAAAACATTTCAGCCGTTGAAGCGTTTTGGGCCATAGACACCAAGAATCCCTGTTCACGCAAAAAGCGCCCGAGAAGCGTCCTGATTGGCGCATCATCGTCAACAACCAAAATATGTTTTTTGTCTTCAAGCATCTATTTTTTTGCACTCTTGCGTGTCGTCGTCTTTTTCTTTGCGGCAGATTTTTTGCGTGTTTGTTTTTTCACGGCACCTTGAGCCGGTTTTGCTTTTGACACGGTCTCATTTTTAACCACGACAGCCTCAACGGTTTTATCTTTTTCAGCCGCTTTGACATAATCCACACTCTTTTGAAAATACTGATACCCTGTCACAAAAGTCAAAATACCCGCAATCCAAAGCAAAAACTCACCGATTCCGTTCCAGTGCCAAAGCCCGTTGAACATCATCATCGAAAGTGCCGTCATTTGAAAACCCGTCTTCCATTTTGCAAGACGTGTCACGGGCAAGCCGACATTGACCTCACGCAAAAATTCTCTCAAGCCCGATACCAAAATTTCACGGCACAAAATCACGAATGCCGGCACATAGCTAATCTTAAACGAGACCATTTCAGGCTTGGCTAAAATAAGCACAAGTGCCGATGAAACAAGCAATTTATCCGCAATCGGATCTAAAAGCCGACCGAATGCCGAGGTCTGACCGCGACTTCTTGCCAAATAACCATCGAAATAGTCCGTAATTGAGGCAAGCACAAACAAAATTGCCGTAAACATTTGCCATGCAAACGAATTGATGTAAAGTGTCAAGAAAATGACGGGAATCACGACAATACGTGAAATCGTCAATAAGTTCGGTAAATTATACATTTCTTCATCCTTTTTTATTAAATTTTGATCAAAACTGCTCTTAAGATAACTCAAAAAAATCATTTATGAAAGTATTTATATATTTTTTCAGCCGTTTTTTTTGAGATACCTTCCGTTTTTTGCAAATCTGTGACAGATGCCGCCTTAACATCTTCAACCGAGCCGAAAAATCTGAGCAAATCTCTTTTGCGCTTTGCCCCTATCCCTTCAATTTCATCAAGCGATGATTTATAGATTGATTTAGCGCGTTTTTTGCGGTGTGTGCCGATGGCAAAGCGGTGCGCTTCATCACGAATGGTTTGCAGATAAAAGGCAAGCGGCGAACGATATTCAAGCGCAAAACTTTCTTTGTCTTTTTGATGGTAAAATTCTTTGCCCGCGTTGCGCTCTGGCCCTTTAGAAATTGCAATAATCGAAATGCCCGTCAAATCATAATCTTTTAAGGCTTGATAAACGGCGCTCAGCTGTCCCTGTCCGCCATCAAGCAAGATGACATCCGGTCTGTTCTCATCACCCATATGCTCAAAACGACGCGTCAAAACCTCTTTCATCATGGCAAAATCGTCATTTGTATTTGAGGTATATTTGATGTTAAAAGTACGATATGATTTTTTATCAAAACCGGAAGGGGTGGCCACAATCATGGCCCCTATCGCATATGAACCCTGATTGTGCGAGTTGTCATAGACTTCGATTCGCTGCGGAATTTTTTCAAGACCGAAAACATCTTTCATCTGCGCTAAATTTTGTCTGATGCTTGTTGTCTGGCTTAAATATCGCTCAAGGGCGGCTTTGGCATTGATATTGGCACTTTCAAAAAGTTTGACTTTTTCACCCGCTTTGGGCAGAACGATTTTTGTATGAAGCGCATCTTCAAGAAAAGCAGCATTTTCCAAGTCCTCGGGTATAATAATTTCTTTGGGAACATCATGAGTGACATAAAATTCTGAAATAAAAGCTTCCAAAATCTCGAAAGATTCAGCATCTTCCGTTTGTTTTAAGAAAAATGAAACATTGCCGTAATTTTGTCCGCCCCGATAAAAAAAGACCTCAACTGCCGCAAGATTTTGCAGACGGTACAACCCGATGACATCAACTGATTTTAAGCCTCCGTAAGCAAGCGCTTCACCCATCGTGACGGCACTTAAAGCTTTAAGCTTATCTCTTAAAACAAGCGCTTCTTCAAAATTCAAGTTTTCGCTGGCCTCAATCATTTTTTTAGAAAATTCTTCTTGCAATGTGGTATTTTTGCCTTCTAAAAAGCGCACGACTTCTTTGACCGATTTATGATAATCTTCTTTTGAAATCATACCTGTACAAGGCCCGCTGCATCGTTTGATTTGATAAAGCATGCACGGACGAGTTCTGTTCTTAAATACATTATCACGGCAGGTACGGAGCATAAAAATCTTTTGAATAACATCCATTACATGATTGACGGCCAATACATTTGCAAACGGTCCGAAATATTTAGTGCCGGCCGTTTTTTTGCCCCGATATTTTTTCAAGGCAGGAAAATCCTCATGCATATTAAGACTTAAATACGGAAAAGATTTATCATCTTTAAGCAAGATATTAAAACGCGGATGATAACGCTTAATCAACTCATTTTCGGTCAAAAGCGCCGCCGCTTCAGAGGTTGTGATGATAAATTCCATTTTATCGACAAGTGCGACCATACGCTTTAAACGTGTTGGCAATTTTTCAAATTTTGTATACCAAACAATTCGTTTTTTGATATTTTTGGCTTTACCGACATAAAGCACTTCATCATCTTTGGATATCATGCGATAAACGCCCGGATTGGTCGGCGCGATTTTAACATTTTGTTTTAAGACTTCCAGTCCGTGTTTGATATCAGACATTTTTATTTCGCTTTCTTTAATATATATAGCGCCCTTTCCCCTTTTGAGCAAGAAAAAAATGATTTGATAAAAAACTTCTTTACTTTTTAAAAAAAATATGAGATAATTAAAGCGTAACCAAAATGGTTGCGGTGCTTACAAGGTGCTTCCTAGATAATAACTCCTTTTAAAGGGAGTGGATGAAATAAGGGGGTAAACCCACGAATAAGTTCGACTGTGTCTAGGCAGTTCTTGTAGCTCCCACTTTGGATATTTTTCTAAAGTGATTTTTTTATATAATTTGAATAAAACAGGAGAAAAAATATGAAAAAAAGTCAATTTATATGTGCATTAATGCTTAGCACTTTTTTTGCCACAATGGCGAGAGCGGATGATACATCATCACTCGACAATTGCGCCCGCGACGCGGGAGAAAGCAATTGCGTTGAAATCGGAAATTCCGGTACATACTATGCTTTAAGCGGTGATGAGGGCAATCAAACGATGACCATTTATGGCACAAAAGGATCGGAGAGCAATGCCGCCATCGTGCCGGATCTGGCTTTCCTTTTTTATGACGGATCTTGGAAGTCAACTGTTCCTGAAGGTGTTACATCGCTTAAAACATCCGGCAATGTGAATATCGGAGGGGATGCCTTTGAAATTGCCACTAATTTGACAAGCGTTGACCTGACCGGTGTGCAAACAATCGGAGATTATGCCTTTGCACAAGCCACGGGTTTGACAGGGCATCTTGACCTTTCAGGTGTGCAAACAATCGGAGATGCTGCCTTTGAAAATGCCACAGGGTTGACAAGCGTTGACCTGACCGGTGTGCAAACAATCGGAGAGGGTGCCTTTAATGGTGCCACAGGGTTGACAAGCGTTGACCTGACCGGTGTGCAAACAATTGGAAAGAAAGCCTTTCAGGATGCCACGGGGTTAAAACGCATTGTTATATCCGATTCGCTCTTAGATGCTGACGGGAATATAACAGGAATTGACGCCACCGCTTTTTATCGTTCCGGACTGGATACCATTTATTGCCCGAAGGATAATGCGTGTGGCTATTCTTTTCAAGGTGTTGCCCCGGACATCATTCCATACAGCATAGATGAAAACGGGCAGATAAAGGCAGGTGGTAAAACATATGCTTCACTTGATGATTTAGCCTCAGGCAACTATATTCCAAAGCGCATTTATACCATCGATGAGGCGAATGAAGTCGCAGGCAAAGTCAATTCGGTCAAGATAAGGTACAGATAAAATCAATCTTGATTTGAAAGCACTTTTTCAAGTTCTTGCAAATCTTCGGGAAGGTTGCTTTCAAAAAACAACTTTTCGCCGCTCCTCGGGTGGATAAAGCCTAAAGTTTTGGCATGCAAGGCCTGACGGTTAAAATTTTGTGCATACGTCCTGATACAAGCGGGCATTTTAATAAAATCGCGACTGCTCGGGCTGTATACTTTATCGCCGATGAGATGATGCCCTTTTGAAGACAGGTGCACCCTGATTTGATGCGTGCGCCCCGTTTCAAGCCGACATTGTACCAGTGCGGCATATGTGCCGAAGGCCTGAACAACCTTATAATGCGTAACGGCTTCTTTGCCGCCCGAGGCTAAAAGCGCCATTTTTTTGCGGTCATACTTTGACCGGCCGATGTTGCCCTCAATCGTGCCTTGAAGAGGATTTGGCAAGCCGCAAACAAAAGCGAGATAGGTACGTTCTATGCCGTGCTTTTCAAACTGAGCGGAAAGTCCGATATGCGCCGTATCATTTTTTGCCGCGACAAGAAGTCCGCTTGTTTCTTTATCGATTCGGTGCACAATACCGGGGCGTTTGACCCCGCCGATGCCTGAGAGCGAATCGCCGCAATGGTACAAAAGCGCATTGACGAGTGTGCCCTGATACACACCGGCTCCCTGATGAACGACCATGCCGGCAGGCTTATTGACCACAATCAAATCATCATCTTCGTAAACAATATCAATGGCTATATTTTCAGGCTTCGGCTCAGCCTCTTGAGGCGCCGGAATTTCAAGTGTGATATCATCGCCTTCTTTGATTTTGTATGATGCATCGGATTTTGCCTCATCATCAACAAAAACAAAACCGCCCTTGATTAAACGCTGAATTTCAGATCGTGAAAAATCAAGCCTGCCACTTAAAAATTTATCGAGCCGCAAGCCTTTTTCATCAAATTCAACAGGAGGTAAAAAAATGTTGTTTTCTTTTTCCATTCGCGCTAATTTAAATATAGTTTTAAGAATTTTGGTTTAACATAAAATAAAGTACTTTAAAAAGCAAGTGCCTTTTTTGTGTGATAAACGGAGGAAAAAATGCCTGAAAATTCGACAACAGATATCAATGAAAGCATTATGGAGCGACTTGAAAACGTTTCTGATGATACAAAGGTTGAAATTGCAGACAATCAATCCGATGATGAGTTTGAAAAGCTTTTAAGCAGTTTTATCGCCTCAGAAAAAAGTGATGTAGTCGATATCAAAGAAGACCCGAAAGCCCCACCTTCAAGAAGGATACCTGCGCCTTTAAGCACAAAGGAAAATATTCAAAATGAGCCCTCTGCGCCAAGCGCGTTAGGTACGGATGAAGAAGAACTTGCGCAGGCCTACCAAAATATGATTGATTCTATCACGGCCATTTCCGAAGCTCAGCAAATCGAAATGCCGCATCTTACATTTGATTCTTCAAAATTAAGCCCGAATTATAAGCCGAGTTTGGGCCGACAAATCGTGCAAGACACACTTCTTTGCTGGGATTTGATGTTTGCCGCATTTCCCGAAAAATTATCAACCATTAATCCGAATGCGACAGATGAGCAATTCTTAAATTTTGCCGAAGGTTTATCTGACCAGAATTTACAATTGGCAATCATCTCTTATGTCGAAATTTTAATCGATATTGAAAATTGTGAGATTTCATATGAAGAGCGCCGCCTAAAAGCACAACGCAAACGCATAGAGCGTGCACTTTATGAGGAATATCAACGCAGACGTGAGCGCAAATTAAAGTTTATTGAAGCAATTGCTCAAAAAGATTTTCCGATTGATGCCGAGCGTTTGATTAATAATTATTTTAAGACGGCGACAAAGGATCCGAAAGCCGCTTTTGAGGTTTTGACGACAAATCCGGCGGTTTATGCCCCGATTCAAAACGAAAAAATCAAGCCGAAATTATTCGGTTTGATTAAAGTGACGCCCGAAGACGGCATCAAAGAAAATCACAGAATCGGCGCGTTTTTGAAAAAATTGCGCGTTTGATAAACAATTGTCACAAAAAAGTAATAGACAAAATAAAAAAAATATGTTAAGATAAATAAAAACCAAGTAAGAGAGGCTGAAATGGCAGAAGAATTAAAAAATGATGAACAAATTGAAAAAGCAAAAATGCTTTTTGATGTTTTGAGCCAAAAAGATATTTCTGATGAGCAATTAAAAAGTGCGGCCGAAATGATTAAAAAAGAGCCTGAATTGCTTAAAAATTACGGATTTGTCAGCAACATTAAATTGCCGGATTTAAAAACACAATTTGAAGCAAACGGCGATGTCGGACAGATTCTGTATTCAAGCCAAAAGGCGCAAAAAGATTTAACAACCCTTTTAGACAATCTCACAAAAATTGAACTTGTGCAACACGGACAGACAAAGACCATAGAAGGTAAACCCCGCACAGCGGCAAATTATTTTTTGGATAACGCTATGTTAGAAAATGGTGAAATTGTCGGCACGCAAATGGTTAAAAATATCCATATGATGGGCACGATTATCAAAGATAAAGAACATCCTCTTTTTGCAGATGCCTCAAAAGAACAAGCCACTCGAAATGCCATGAAATCGCATCTTGAGCAATCGGGTGCTTTTTATGCCGGATTGTACACAACATACGGAGCTAATCATAACAGCCGCAATTTTTCAGGCCAAAAAGTTGATGAGCTGATGGATATGTGCTTAAAAATCAGAGATAATAAATCCATCGGGCATACCGGAGTTAAGCTCAACGATACAAAAGAAAGCGCTCAAAAACGAAGCTTTATGCAAGCGCCCGTGGCGGCTCCGACAACCGTTGAAGCTGCTAAACTTGCTCAGTATCAGGGCAAACCGTTAACAGTTGAGCAGAAAAAACTTTTGGAAGGTGATAAAAAAGAAGCAGAGCTTGCAAATGTTGATGAAAATCGCAATAAACACTTAGGCCGTGACCATAAAGGCGATAAGTTCAAAGATGAAGATATCATCAAATATATGTATGAAGACTGGTTCCTCGGCTTGATGAGCTGGGGCTGTGATAAGTTGGAAGAATGTGTCGATATCGCCCTTGATATGGCAGGCGACGGCATAAGAAGTTTGTCAACAAGGACGGCGAAAAAAGCCAAAGAAACGACTAAACCGAATTTGAAACCGACATTGGATAAAACCACATTATTCAACAATGAAACAAATGGTTTACTGAATAACTTTACAAAAAATGCGCCTTTATATGCTCAAAGATTTATTAATCTGAAAAAAGATTTGCAAAATATTGATTTTGCCGCGATGACTCATGAACAAGAACGTCAGTTAAGAGAAAAATACGGCGATAATCTCATCAGCGCATTTAAAGCAGATCCGAAAAAGATGGATAGTTTGAAAAAACTATCCGAGCAAGATGTACAATATGTTGTCGGCAACATCAAAGCCGCCGGTCAATGTGCTATGATGCTGACGCGTCTTGAGATGGTTGATGAAATGATGCGTTCCGATAAAAAATGGCGTGACAGCTTAACGGGTAAATATTTGTCAGATGATGAACTGATTGCCGGCGATAAGGGCTTTGTTGAACGTAGTCAAAAGCGTATGGAAAAAATTATGATTGCCATTCGCACCTTGTCTGAGGATGCTCGCGGTTTGGCCAAGTCCGAATACGGCAAATTGACAACGAAGGAAGAAAAAGAGGCATGGATTAAGAAAAATATATCAGATGAATATGATGCCTTAATCAACAATCCCGAGACTTCTGAAATCAGGCGTGAGAGCTTGATAAAAGATCGCAAAAAATTTGACAAGAACAAAGAAAGCATGTCACCTGATGAGATATCTCAGACATACTCTGCGCTTAAAGTCAACACGTATCTCGATGAAATGGTTCAAAAGGTTCAAAAAGCGACCCAAAAGCAGGCCGAATTTGTAGATAATGAACGTTTTGATGCCATTTCGCGGGCACCGAATGATGATGTTAAAGATATCATTGGCGAGGCTGATAAAGAAACTGAAAAAATCATTGATAAGGGTGTGGGATATACCAAATTCTTCGGCAAAAAACAAGACGAGACACTCGATAAAAGGACATTGGAAGAAGAGGCGAGAAGCTATACGACTGCTATGCCTTTGGAAGTGATGGCGGAGGATTTAAAGAACCCGAGAGGACGTGATTCTGTTGAAGAGCGTAAGCGCCGCGTTAAGGAAGCTAAGGCAAAAAATCCGCTCAATCCTTCCCGTCTGTTTTCGGGAACAACACTCGGTTTGATGGGCTATGATAAAAAAGAGCGCTAAGCTATGTTCAAAAAAATCGGGCATTTATTAAAGTTTTTGATAATAGGCGTGTTGTGGTCAACATTTTGGGTTGCCTTGACACAACAAATTATTTTGCGTATCTGGAACTTTAATTACATATCCTTAAAACAATGGCAGGTAGTGCGTGCATTTTGGCAGCAAAACGGTGTGATTAAAGGTTTGTCCGACTATATGCTTTTTATCACGCTGTCGGTTGTTTTGCTTGTTTGGTATATCGGATTTAAAAAGCTTTATCATACCGATTATGTTAAACTTTTTTTGCGTCCGTTTGAATATTTCAATAAAAAACAAATTGAAAAATACGAAAGCGAAGGCAAGCATGTCGTCATTAAAAATTTGGTCGTCGGTGAAAAGATGACGGTTGAGGACTTAATCAATCAGAAAATCAAGGAAGAAAAATCTGCCTCGCCCGCGCAAAAGGAATCTGAAATTTTAAGACACAATATTTCACAAAAAATAAATAAACAAAAAGGAAAATAAATCTCTTGTTAATTAATCTGATTTATAGTATGATCATCAAAAACAACAGGAGAGAACGTTGAAACCCCTACTTGTTTTAGCACGAATCACTTTTGTCGGATGCCTTTGGAGTATCATCTTCATTGAAGGCGTGCGTGTTATTGTGCTTGAAAACTGGCGTTTTGACATTTTTTGGCCTCCGCACTGGGCATATGCCTATAATCTTTGGATGTCGGGTTGGGTGATTGATACCCCGAAAGAATGGGCATTTGTTTTGATTTTACTGACTTTTATCCCGCTTTGGCTGACGGGTTGGATTGCGCTCAGCTTGGTACCATGGGAAAAGATTATTTATAAAATTGTGACACTTCCGATTAAATTGATTAAAGGATCGGTTGAGCCATTAAAATATGCGGCAATGCCGACTCCGGTCGTTCAAAAGCGCAAATCATATAAAGAAGTTCGTCCGACAGGCAAGCGTGTACCGATTTATGATTACAGCACGCCGCAAGCCGTTCCCGTTCAAGTGACGCCGCAGGCACAAACACCCGCGCCTGCACCTGCCTTGAGTTATGATTCAAATCCGACGAAGAACAGAGCCACTGCAACAAGAGAAGCCTTAAATCATACAATTTTTGACATAGATGACGGCAGCGATGATTTTGACTTGGATATCGATTCGTTTGATAAATCGGATATTTTCAAAATTGATTCCGAGAAGAATAAAAAACAAGCCGCCGTTGATGATTTTGACGATGAAGAGCCCTATCAGGCACCGCCGCGCCATTTTGAAAATACAAAACCTGCCAAGAAGACGTTTGACATGGATGATTATGATGATGACGATGTTGAAGAATATCGTCCCGCACGGTCATCTAAGCCTAAAAGAGACAGCAGAGATGGAGATATTCGCGCCGGTCGTTCGAAAAACGAACGTTATGACAGACAAAATCGCTCGGACAATGACAGGCACTCAAAGCGCGATTCAAGAGATGATAAGCCTCAAAAATCCGGCAGTTCAAATGCTACCGTTTCAATGCTTGAAGATAATGGTTACAGTGTTTTGAAAAATGTTCAGATTAAACGTGCAACAATTGATTATATAGGTGTGTCGGACGGAACAATCATTTTGTGTATGTTTGACAATGAGCCGGGTGATTGGCTTGCTGATGAAGAACGCTTTAATGATGAAGAACCGTTATGGTTTTCGGAAAACAGCCATCGAATTTCACCCGTCAGAAAGATTGAGCTCGCACGTGACGCTTTGGAAGAAGCAATCGGCGATACGGATATTGATTGTGACATTAAGGCTTATCTTGTTATTTCGGCGGCCAATATCATCAATGCGGAAGATATGCTTGATGTATGGGCAGAAATGGATATCAACGTTGTCAGAGTATCACGCGGCGGACCTACGGAATTAAAACCGTTTGCTAAGGCGATAGATGCCGCCGAAAAACCGATGTCCCGCGATGATATGGCCGAACTCAAAAAAGTATTAAAACAATTAAACCCTAGGAAAGATTGATGAAACAAAGAGGTGTTGAGTGGGAAGAATATGACAAGGCTGTCCGCTGGATGGCCATGACGATGATTATTACGATGACAGTCACCGTTTTGCTCACCATTTTTTCATTGCCGATGTCTTTTTTGCTTGAGCATGGCATTTCAAAAGAAAATATGCAAAGCGTCAAGATGTTTATCAATGCCGTCTTTGATCATCCGACATTTTTGTTTAAGCAATATTCACGCTGGATGCACAAGCTTTCAGCAACAAATGAATTTTCAATCAGCAGATGGGTTCCTATTTTGCCGGCGATTTCATTGCCTTTGGGGTTGATTGTCGGCGGCGTTTCGTGTCCGTATCGATTTCAGTCAAACGTACATGGTTCAGCGCGTATTGCAACGGCGCGTGATATTGAAAAGATGGAACTTTTGGGTTATGACGGCTTTTGTCAGGTTGTCGGCAAATTCAACGGGCGTTTGCTTTTGCTTAAAGAAACACTTTCAACCCTTTGTTGCGCTCCTCCGGGTACAGGTAAAACGGTGGGTGTCGTGATGCCGACGATTTTCCATTCGCCGACCCTGAGTTTGATTATCAACGACCCTAAGCCTGAGCTTTGTTACAAGACTTCCGGCGCACGCGCAAAAGTCGGTCCGGTGTTTATCATCAACTGGGGTGCTGAGGATAAACCTTCCGAAGGTATTTATTACCCTTCATGGAATCCTTTGTCACCGAATGCCTTACCTGAAATGGGTCCGGACAGAGATATGTACGTCGATTCAATTTGCAATATTTTGGTTGAAGATCCGAAAGGCGGCGCTGATCCGCACTGGTCGCAAACCGGTCGTGCTGCATTGAACGGCTTTATTCACTTTATTACATCAAAATGCGAGCGCGCAAGGGCAAATGATTATTTTATCGGTCGTATTTATGAGGGAAAACTTGATGAAGAAGACAAGCGCGTTTTGGAAAGTTATTATCACGACATGCGTGACCCGATGGTACCGAGAGCGTTGAGTGATTTGAAGAACGGGACGATTACGATTGACAACTATTTGCCGATAGGTACGTGGAATCTGTTGCCTGAAAAATGGATTGGCAGAGAATCGTGTATTGCCATGATTTTGGAATGGTTGACTGAAGCTCAAATCAAGCAGGCACAAGAAATTAAGCGCCGTTTGGCAGAGGGTGACCAAATGGCCGCTATGGCTGACCCGATGCATGACCTTTTGGATGAGGCTGTCGAAGAGGCACGCAAATATGGTTACGCACAACGTTGTTATACGGAACTCAGCTCGCTTTCCGCCATGCCTGATAAAGAGCGTGGCTCCGTGATTTCAACCGCATTTGCCGGTATCAATATTTTCAAAAACGCGGCTGTTGTGGCCAGAACAAGTTTTTCGGATCTTCATTTTAAGGATTTGCGCGGTATCAAAGATCCTGTGACCGGTGTTTTCAAACCGATTTCGGTTTATCTTTCAATTAACCAGACGGACGCACGTGCACTTGGCGTTATCAGCTCTGTGTTTATTGAGCTGATGAGTTCGTATTTGATTTCAAACCCGCCCAAGCATGAAAATAAAACAGACGGCAAGATGGGGCCGTTCGGCTGTTTGTTCGTTTTGGACGAATTTCCTCAAATGCCGAAATTAAAAGCTGTTATTGACGGACCGGCCGTCGGTCGCGGACAAAAAGTGTCATATCTTTTAATCGGACAAGATTTAGGCCAAATTTCCGGCAAATACGGCAAAGATGATTTGGAAACCGTGATTTCAACCACGGCGTGCAAAGTTATTTTGTCGCAAAACAACGAGGTCACTGCTCAACGTTTTTCAAAGATGATAGGCAACAAAACCGTTCAGACAACCTCATTTTCGCGCAACGAAGGTCAAATGGGCAAAAACTATAATCCGTTTGCAAAGAATGTAAGCTATCAATTGCAAGGTATTTCGGTGATTTCGACAACGGAACTTTTGAGCCTTCCGATGCTCAAGCAGGTTGTGTTGATGCAAAGCTATATTGACCGTCCGATTATGGCCGATTCGCCGAGATGGTATCTTGATCCGAAAATGAAAAAACTGGCGGCTTTGAAGCCTTGCCCGAACGTGCCGGATTGGGTTGTGGCTCAGCGTGAAGACATCAATGACGATATGCTTTCAAAGCTTGGCATTGATTATGACCCGAATGCAGATGCTGATACCTTTGAAGAAGATGAACCAGCTGTCGTCAGGCAAGAATAAAAATGGCTCAAGAAGTTAAAATATTGCCTGTTTTGAAGATTCTGAAGGAGGCTTATTTTGCCCTCAATCAAAAGCAAAATAAGCAGCATTTATTTTGGGCCGGAAGTTTTATTTTTTGTGCCGTATTCAACCTGTTGCCTAAAGGCTTTGCCAATCCGTTGAGTCTTGTATGGGCAGTCGGATTTTATGTTTTTTGGTGTGTATTTTTCAGGTTTTATTATCAAAAAAAGCCTTATTTTTCGTGGCAAAAGATTTTTGCAAGTGCCGTTCCGTCATCAAAGATGATTTTTATCACCTGCGCGCTGACAATGTTTATGATACTGGTACCATTTTTGCCTTTGATGATGGGTTTTAAGGGTAAATATTTGGTATTTTTTGAAGGGTACATGTCCGCACTTCAATCACCGCAGACAAGCTTGCTGAATGCGATGATTTTTTCGACATTCTTTTTGATGCTTTCGCCGATTGCATTTTGCAGACCGTATTTGGCATGGATTTCAGCCTTGCAGGGTTACAGCGGGTCGGTGCGAAAAATATTCAAAAAGACGCAAGGCAATTATTTTTCGTTTTTGGGGTTGGTATTTTTGCTTGATATTCCATGCATTTTTGCCCATGAGGCAGATATATTTTTGCACTGTCACGGTTTTTTTCTGGTAGGCTTTTACAGTATTTATCTGATATACCTCAACATCGTTTTTGCCAAGGTCTATGACTTTTTTAATGCATAACTACTTTTTCTTTCGGCATTTTTTTATAATTTCAAGACTTTGGAGTTTAACAAAAAAATCCTGCAAAAAGCTTTTTTTACCTGTAACGAATCGATACAGTATTTGTCTTTCCCGCCACAGCATTGGCCTCTTCAATGGTATAGATTAAGTATTTTCGTTTACAGGTTTTATCGACTGCCTTGTAACCATCACCACAACCGACGGCAGAATCAACACAACCGTCGCCTTTTGAGAGATATCCTTGAGAACAAGCCGAGCATTTGTCGTCAGCATAAGTTTCGCAACCCTTAGGATTTAATGTACATGTGCCGTTTTTGTTATAATATCCTGTACCGCAACCCTTTTCTGAAGATATACAAAAACGATTTCTGACAACAAATCCGTCGCCGCAATCGGCAACACACCCCGTATCTGCTTTATAACTTTCTCCATCTGCACAGTCAAGACAACTCCCGCCATCTCTTCCGCATGAAGCAACGGCCGTTCCGCCAAAAACATTTCCAGCCAAAGTCACCCCATCCGGCAAACCGACATATTTCAAATTGGAAGGGTCCCATGTATTAAGAAAAAAATTTGTAGAAGCGATATACTCAATATTTGGCATATCAATACTTTCAAGCGAAAAAGGAAATGAAAACGCACTAACTCCTATATTTTTAACATTGGGCAGATAAAGACTTTTTAGCGCATAATTATCATAAAATGCATAACTTTCAATATCAGTTACACTTTTTGGTATTGAAATACTTTCATTTTGAGTTGTTCCAGCAAAGGCTGCACTACCTACATTTGTTACCCCTTCTTCGATAATAATATTTTTAATATTGGACAATATTGATCTACCACCGCCCCATGGTGCAGTGGTACTAGGAAGACCTGAATCATACTCGTAGGTATCATAATTTTGCATTTTACCGCTTCCGGAAACAGTAAACGTTCCATCATCATCAAGGGTGCAAACAACATTATTACCTTGATCGCCGCAATCCCATGTTTGTGATGCCAATGATTTGTTCATTAATACGAAGGATAAAAGCGATATTATTAAAATCAAAATCCATTTTTTCATATTTTTTCTCCATATAGATGTCATTACAAAAAATCCGCTCAATTGAGCGGCAGGGGAGTTAGCAAATCACATCTAGAGTAATGACTATCACGGCCTTTAGTTTAAATAAACCTGAACATACGCCGTAATCTCCCCAACCAAAGCGGGGAATTTAAATACCAAAAAAAGGCATCCGAAAGGATACCATTTCTGGTATCTCTAGATGAAGAGCCTGCTACAGCCCCGAACCTCTCGGTTCTGAAATAAGAAAGTCAAAAACTGTCCTTATCATGTTTTTAGATTAGCATATTTCAAATTCAATGTCAAAAAAAATTTACTCAAAAACTAAAAAATAATACTTGCATTGAAAAAAAAAGTTTGCTATAAGGTGGCCATTGCCGGTTTAGCTCAGTTGGTAGAGCAACGCATTCGTAATGCGTGGGTCGGGCGTTCGAATCTCCTAACCGGCACCATTAAAAACCCCAGATTTTTCTGGGGTTTTTAATGGTATCTAGGAGGACGAACGCCCGAAAGAAGGGCGTTTGACAAGGAAGATAAGGCGGACGGAAGTACGCCGGTCGGCCAGCCGATATCTGACGCAGCACCGAAGGTAATCTCCTAACCGGCACCATTTTTGAAAACCGCCTAATCGTAGGCGGTTTTTGCATTGTCAGGACTTAATCCCACAAAGTCCGATAATTTGCTTTCCGAAAATACCATTTTTTCATTTTCTATCGGACTTTTAATATTTTTTAAAATTTTAGGATTATGTTGTTAATATGATAGAAGATTATATAAATAGTGAATTCTGCAATCCTTTTGATAAAAAAACGCAAAATTTCTTTATGAAACTTGAACATTGCGGACGGTATCTTTATGCGCTTGATAATATCTCAAAAAAAGATATTGTTGCAGATATTGCTTGTGCAACAGGTTATGGAAGCGATTTACTTGCGCAAAAGGCAAAATTTGTTGTCGGTGCGGATATTAACGATAAATACTTAAAAGAAGCAAACAAAAATTATAAGCGCAAAAATTTACAATTCATAAAAGCAGATTTAAATAATAACATAGATTTATCTGATTATGATATATCAACTATTATCAGTTTTGAAACAATAGAGCATACTCCCAATCCTTTTGCAGTTATTGAGAAATTTTATAATATCTTACCCCACGGCGGTAGACTGATTTTATCTTTTCCGAGCTCGCAAAATGAGATGATTGATGAAAATGGAAAAAGCTTAGATCCGTTCCATTTATCTGTGATAGAGTATGAAAAAATGTTGAATTATTTGAGTGATATAGGTTTTAAGATTAATCGCATATTAGGGCAAAGCTTCATTAACCAACTTATAGCTCAAATGCTTAAAATAGAAGAAGATTTAAGCGTGAATTTAGAAAATTTGTATAACTATTCTCAAAGCAATATTTTATATCAAAGCAAACTTTTGGCATATCCGAATGATGTTGATATTGAGAAAAGTTATTCAATTATTTTTGATTTGACTAAGAAATAACGTCAACTTATTTTCCAATGCTCTACATTCTTGCGCGTGGTTAGTCCGATAAGTGCAAAGCAAAGCGCACCATTTTTTATAAAAAAACCGCCGATAATGAGGCGGCTTTTAACGTAAAGACCATAAAAATCAATTTACTTAAAATAGTTAATGCCCATGGCTGTTTTGACATCATCAAGTGTTTGAGCGGCTTGTTCGCGCGCTTCAAGGCTCCCTTTTTTAAGCATTTCAAAAACGGCCGGAATATCTTTTTCAAATTCTGCACGACGCGCTCTGATAGGCTCTAAAGTTGCTTCTAAAACCTGATTTAAGAATTTTTTGACTTTCATATCACCCAAACCGCCGCGCTCATAATGCGCTTTGAGCTCCGAAAGATTTTGATATTCAGGCCAAAACGCGCCGAAATGCTCATCCTTTGCAAAAGCGTCAAGATAGATAAAAACAGGGTTATCTTTTGTATGACCTTTATCTTCAACCCTTAAATGCGTCGGATCGGTAAACATACTCATCACTTTTTGCTTGACTTCAGCGGCACTGTCCGAAAGATAAATGCAATTACCTAAAGATTTGCTCATTTTATTGGCGCCGTCGAGTCCCGGCAAACGCGCACACAATTTGTTGTCCGGCAAAACGGCTTGCGGTTCAATTAAAACCGGCGCATACGTCGTATTGAACGAACGCACGATTTCACGCGCCTGCTCAAGCATAGGCAACTGATCTTCGCCTACCGGCACGGTATTGGCCTTAAAAGCCGTAATATCAGCAGCTTGCGAAATCGGATAAGTCAAAAAACCAACCGGAATACTTTGTTTAAAATCACGAAGTTTAATCTCATTTTTGACGGTCGGATTACGCTCTAAACGCGATAGAGTAACCAAATTCATATAATAAAACGAAAGTTCACACAACTCAGGTATCTGTGACTGAATAAAAATCGTCGATTTTTCAGGATTCAAACCGCAAGAAAGATAGTCAAGTGCGACCTGCTGAATGCTGTTTCTGATTTTTTCGACATTATCGGCATTGTCCGTCAAAGCCTGAGCATCGGCAATCATCACATAAATTTTATCAAATTTGCCGCTGTTTTGAAGCTCAACCCTGCGTTTTAATGAGCCGACATAATGCCCGAGATGCAATTTTCCCGTCGGTCTGTCTGCCGTTAGAATGATATCCATTTTTTCCTCACCTTTTTATTGATGTCATAAAACTAAATTATTCCGAAAAACTTGTCAAGACCCTCTTTTAGCAAAATGAAAACCCGCCTGAAAAACAGCGGGTTTTAAACTCTGTCTTCATCAAAAAGATTATCCCTGACGAGCTTTGAGCTTCGGATTCTTTTTATTGATGACGTAAACACGACCTTTACGACGCACCACTTTGCAGTCTTTATCGCGTACTTTCTTAGATTTCAAAGAACTATAGCACTTCATTTTTTTAATTCCTTTTCGTTACGTTTGGGCGCAAGATATTCTAAAACAATTTGATTGTCAACAATATTTTTTAGTTTTTTAAAAAAATTTTAAATAAATTTGCGTTTTTTTTCTAAAATATCTGCAACAAATTGAATTACCTTTCATATACTTATGCTCAGAAAGCATAAGTATAAAGGAAGAAAGCGGCAGAGAACTTTAACAGAATCGACCTTATCTAAAATTTTGTTGACTACGTCGGTAGTATAAATGTGCTTTCCTTTATAACCGACAAAATTTCTGCTTTTATAAATCAAAAAACGTCTGTCTGTATTTTTTTTGCTGACTACGGCATAATCTTAAAATCAAGCAAAAAAATTATTTTTCAAGATACCGAACCATAACCGATTCGTCCGACAAAATAGAAGGCTTGACGATTAACGCAGAACCATCATCGCGCTGAAGTTGAAAATCATCACAAATTTCAAAAATGTGCTTTTTCATATGCTTTGCTAAATTATCCCAATGTTCAACCTTTGAAAAATACGCCTTCTGCATATCAAAAACCTCCATTGCGCTCGGCAAATTTTGCAATTTTATGCGACTCGCATTAAACAGTTTAATGTACGATTCGTTAAAATAGCGCAAACGTTCATCTTGGCTGAAAATCAATATGGCATCCTGCACGTTTTCCAAAATATTTTGTTCAACACTCATCAATTCATGTATCATACGCTCAGCAGCCAGCTTATCCGAAACATCTTCATAAGCAAAAATTATTCCGTTCGGATGCGGTGAAACCAAACGCCTGATTGTGCGCCCGTCCGGCAGATGAATTAAATTTTCTTTTGTCTCAATTAAGCTTGAAAAAAGCTTTTCTTCCTGTGTTTTATAAGCCTTAAAATCACTGACTTCAGGTAACATTCTTTTTGCGCGCAAAATATTTAAAAAGTCAGCATAAGACAATTTTTTTTCTTCTGTCTCGCTATTAATGCGCCACATATCCTTAAAGGCTTTATTACAAAAGACTAAATTTGCTTTTGTATCAAAAATTGCAATGGCACTGCCAAGTGAGGCCAAAACGGAAAGATGCGCGTTTTGGTGCGTCTTAAAATCGCGTTTTATATCTTCAAAAGCCGTTATATCTGTCAAATAACCGACCGTACCGATTTTATCAAGTGTCTGATCGTTATGAAAAGGTGTTTCTACAGCCTCATAATACCTGACCTGTCCATCAATAACCGCCTGAAGTTTTTGGTGTTGTGGCTGATTTGTTTGCAAAGCCTGATCAGCGAGGCCTTTTAAGATTAAATTTTCTTTAGATTCATTATCTTTTGAAATAGTTTGATACGCCTTGTTTGAAGCCATAACATCAAGATTTTCGTTTCTCAAATAAAGCGGCAAACCCAAATGGTCAAATAAATCCTGAAAAACAGTAAGCTGGCGTTTTTTTTCATTCATACTGTTTTGCAAATTTTCAATTTTAATCTGTTCGGCGCTTAAATCTCTGAACCAAAGCATATCGCAATAAAGATTTCCATCCGATCCGTTGATTCGGCTGCCGAAAATACGCATATTTTTTTTGATGCTCTTCATCTGAAAAGTATCTTCAAACGCAATGCCGTCCTCTTGCATCAGTGAAAGATATTTTTGAAGTTTTCTGGCATCTTCTTTGTAAAAGGCATCTAAAACATCATCAAACGATGAATTTCGCCCGTTTTTTAAGTCAAGCATAACAGCCAAACGTCTGGAACAACGTTCGGTAATATCGCGCCTTGGATCATTGATGCGCTCATCGGGATAAATAAAAGCGAAATAACCATCTTTTGCGGCATAAATCGTTTCGGCATAGCGATCTCTGTCACGCTTTAAAAAATAATTTTTTTGCTTCAACCGTAAAACTTTTATCCTCAAATCGACGACAAGCGCCGTTAAAATCGTGCATAAAAGCGCTGAAAAGTAAAGCAATATCGTCAAATTTTGTTGATCCATTTTATTAGCCTGATATTAAAAAAAATCGTTGTTATCTTTCGGATTTTATATTATAAATGCGACAGCGTAAATATTTTTTTAATCGGTTAATAAAAATGTGGACACTTGCATTTGATACAACAACAAGCTATTGCTCCGTTGCTTTATTTGAAGATAAAACGGCAAAATCCGTTTTTTCGCAATCTTTGATGTTCGGTCAAAGTGAGCTTTTGATTGTTAAAATTAAAGAATTGCTCGAAGAAAACCGCTTGTCTGTCAAAGATTTGGACTTAATCGGTGTTTGCACGGGACCGGGGTCATTTACCGGTGTCAGGTCAAGCATTGCTGCTGCACGCACCTTTGCGCTGGCTCAAAATAAAATTGCCGTCACAGGCATCAATGCTTTTGATGCTTATGTTTCTCTTATAGAGCCGAAACAACGTGCCGAGCGCACAGCCGTCATTGTTGAAACAAAGCGTGATGATTTTTATGTCGCTTACTATGATATAAATTTACAAAAAATCGAATCGGGCAAAACAGCCTTTTACGATGAAATTATCGCTGATTTAAGAGGATTTTCAACAACTTTCATCGGTGACGGGGTTGAGCGTTTTCTTTCAAAGCCGAGCGGATTGCACCTGCATGACGCCGTTTTTGAAAATTGTCCGCCGATTAAAGATATTGCTCTTCTTGCAATAAAGCGTTTTGAGGATAAAAATCTTGATTTTCCAAAACCTTTTTACTTAAAAGCGGCAGATATCTGTGTAAAATAGAAAAAAGACTTTAAATTTAAATCAGACGATTGTATTTAAAGAAGAAATAACATTTTTTTAAGAGAGGCACGTATCGTGACAAGATCAGAATTAATTTCAAAATTAGCGCATGAAAACCCTAATTTGACCGTTAAAGATATTGAAAAAGTCGTTCATATCGTATTTGATGAAATGGTCAATGCTTTATCCGCGGGTCATCGTGTTGAATTTCGCGGATTCGGGACATTTTCTGTCCGCAGCCACCCTAAAACGGGCAAGGCGGTTTCGGTTGATGCGCGACGCACCATTCACTTTAAAATGGGAAAAGAATTGCAGGGTTTGCTCAATCCTCAAAAATAACAACGGAGGTTTATCATGAATTTTATTCGCGGTATTATCGAAATTCCTGTTTTTATTGCGGTTATTGTTTTGGCTGTCATCAATGATGGTTTTACAAAATTTACCCTAAAACCGCTTGATATAGATGTGACAGTCTCTTTAAGCGTCTTGATTTTAGGCCTGTTCATTATAGGTTATTTTATTGGCAGACTTGACGGCTATGTCGCAGCTGCACCTTTGCGTGCTCAATTGCGTGAGCATAAAAAAAACAATAAAGTTTTGAATAAAGAACATGACAAGCTTAGTAAAGAGCATGAAAAGTTAAATGCCGATTTTTCGTCCCTGAAACAAAATTTTACTTTATTAAAGGGGCAAAATGACGAGCAAATCAAGGCACAGCGATGGGCCAAATTTTTGAATTTCTTTAAGTTTAAAAAAGACTGAAAATTTCCGTAATTTTGAGGTTTTGATATGAACTGGTTTATGAACATTGTTCGTCCTAAAATTCAAAAGACGACGCCTAAAGAAATTGCAAATAATATGTGGGTCAAATGTCCCAATTGCAATCAGATGCTTTTTTCCAAAGAGCTGAAAAAATCCTTATATGTCTGCACATCGTGCGGCCATCATTTAAGGCTTTATGTCGACAAACGCTTAAAAATGCTTTTTGATGATGAAAATTATACGTTGATTGACTTGCCTGTTTTGGCCGATGATCCGATAAAATTCAAGGATTCGCAAAAATATACAGACCGTTTGAAAGCCAATCGCAAATCAAGTGAAAATCAAGATGCCTTGAAAATAGCAACAGGGCAAATCGGCGGTGTTGATTGTGTTGTCGCGGTGATGGATTTTTCGTTCATGGGCGGCTCAATGGGTACCGTGGTCGGTGAAGGCATTGTCAAAGCGGCGGATTTAGCCTTAAAGAAAAAAATACCGTTTATCACGGTGGCATCATCCGGCGGAGCACGTATGCAAGAGGGCATTTTGTCGCTGATGCAGATGGCGCGTACGGTTGCGGCCGTGAATATGCTTAAAGAAAAAGGTATTCCGTTTATTTCCGTATTGGCAGATCCGACAACGGGCGGTGTTTCGGCTTCATTTGCCATGCTTGGCGATATCAATATCGCCGAAACGGGAAGTTTAATCGGTTTTGCGGGCCAACGTGTGATTGAGCAGACCATCAGAGAAACATTGCCTGAAAATTTTCAGCGTGCGGAATACTTAAAAGAACATGGGATGGTCGATATTGTTGTTGACCGCCCGAATTTGAAAGAAGAACTTGCAAAAATTCTCAAAATTCTGACCAATAAGAATAAAGCTATTGTCCAAGATTAAAAAAGTGTTTGATAGCATTTTTTTATCTTAAATATCATATTTATAGTCCGTAAATTTATCTTTATTTTGAAATTTTATGTGCTATACTATAAAAAAGATCGGAGGTATAATCATGAAAGAATTTTATTACAATCTTAAAAAATTGCGTTACTGGGCAATATTCAGCTTGATTTTGCTGGTTGGTGCATTGTTTCTGCCGGCCGAGAATTTGGCACAACTTGTTTTAGCGACAGTGGCAAAGATTTTGGCATTGCTTTCGGCTTTGGCCGCCTTTTATGTATACATGGTGCCGCAAAAATTGGCACAAATTGACGACAGCGGAATTATTATTGACCACAACGCAAAGCTCAAATGGGAAGATGTCGATAAGCTTGAAAGCATTCATATTAAAGGGGTTTGCGGCGGCCGTGATATTTTGCGTTTTAAGCTTAAAAAAGGCAAAAAATATCCGTTGACTTTGATGCAAAAACTTTCAAAAAATTGTCGCTACGGGGCTTTTTCCATTCCGCTTTATGCTATGACAAAAAAAGATGCCGCTCAAATCGAAAAAGAGATTAAAAAACATCTTTCCGTTCCGGCAAAAATTAAGGGCGCAGTCAAAAAGGTATTTAAAAAACAGCCTAAAGCCACTCAAAAATAAACGATATTTTTATCCATGCAAAAAACTCAAAAAGGTTCTATTTTTCACTTGTCGCCATAAGCTCTTTCGAACCACCAGCATGGCAGGTAGTTTTTATAACACAAAAAAACAAGCATCGGTTGTGATGCTTGTTTTTTTTACAGATGATTGTTTTTTCAGTCCATCATTCTTGTCAGTTTTTCATTAAGGATTGTTTGCCGTTTTTGTTGCGCGGCAAGTTTTTTGCCTTCTTTACGATTTTGAATTTTTCTTTGCTCTTTAAGCTGCTCTTCTTCTTTTTGTTTTTGAGCAACTTTTTGAATCGTACTTAATTTTGAGAGATGCTGTTGAAGTTTTTGATCAAAAGTGCGCAATGCATCCGTATAAACTTTAAGTCTTACAAATGCGCGCTTAAAATCTCGTGCGGCAATGGAATAATCAGTCATAGCCTGTCTTGAAATTTTTTCATAAATATTCATAAAAGCATCGCAAACCGGATCAGCGTCTTTACCATGAATTATGCGTGAATTAATTCTTGTATAAGGGATATTTTTGCTTAAATCATGTAAAGTTTTGTCATCTTCAGCGGACAGCAAAAGTCTTTTGCGTGACCCGATAGCCTCTTTTGTATTTCTCATTGTGTCACGATACATAATACGATCAGCCAATGCCTGAAGAGGCGTCCTGTTTGGTTCGTGCAATTCGTATATTGATTTATTCTCCGCAAGAGCTTGAACAAGTTCTTTGGCGTAGTTGACAATGGAAGAATAGCGTTCTTTCGATACTTTTGCCTCTGAAGCATTTGCTAAATCATATGTGATGGAACGCGCAATATCTTGAATGTAAAAAGCGCTTGTTTGACGATAAGCTGCTTTATCCAGTTCTTCAGCGGTTTTGGGATAGTCTTGTGGGTCAGGTTTGTCCAATGTAGCCTCGAATTTTTCTCTTAAAGATTGGCCTTCTTCAAGCGTTTTGACAGCAGAAAAATCAACATCAATATCCTTTCGGCCTTCAAGCTGTTTAAATAATTCAAAATCACGATCAGAATACAGCGTAATTTTTGAGGTTGAAGTCAATCCATGAACATTAAACGTTAATTCATCTCCTGCCCATGTTTGTCTTTCAAGAGCTTTTGGGGCAATGCGTTCTTGTCTTGTTTTTGTCACCATAGTTTTTTTCTCCGATGTGTCAAAAAAAGGTTCCTTTTTTTGATACACTAACCCATATTTTTATTTTTGTCAATAACTTTTTTAAGAATTTTCAAAAATATTTCTATTTTCAATCTTTAAGCACATTCTTTGTTTTTCAACAAAAAAATCCTCCGAGCTTAAAAATTTGTATCAAAAAAAGGAAGGTTTTTTTGATATATTGAAAGGATAAAACAATGGCTCAACAGTTTAAAGAATACCTTGACAAAGAAACATATCTTTTGTTTGAAGAAGACGGTGAAAAATTTCGTTTTTCAAGCAATAATCCGTCGGTGCAAAAATGGTGCGAATCTGTTAAAAACAAAAAAGTAAAACGCGATGCTGTCAAATTTGTTGTCAAAGCGGCAAAAGATTATATGAAAAATCCGCATCAGAAAGAGGATTTTGATCGTTCTCCCAAACCTTTAGCCGACAAAGTGGAAGCTGTTGATTGGCATCAAGAAAACATGGTTCTTTATAATTTTAAAAGCATTTTTAATCTTTCGGATGATAAGTGGGTAACATCACAGGCTGGGTATGATCAAAAAGGTGTGGCGTTGAATCGTGCGACACTGTATTTTGATGGAAAGCCATACAGCGAAGTTGCATCTAGCAAAAAAGAAGCCCAAAGAGCCGTTATTTATTCTATTTTGGAAGAAAAATTTAATATCGGTATTAAATCAGAAAAAGAGAAAGCCGCTAGAGAAGCAGAAATTAAACAAAAATATGCTACAGAACAGCAACACAAAGATGAAGTAGCAAGGTTGGAGCGAGCAAAACAGATATTGCAAAATTTGGATTCAGAATCGAAAGAAATTATACAAAATCATATTGATTCAGAAAGGGTAATGTTCAACTATGGTCGTAAGACAAGTGATGCTCAGATTTTAAGTAATATTATTCGAGATTGCAGAAATGGTTCTTATCCTGAATTTTATCTTGTTGTTGATGGTTATACGGACGTAGAAGTTGTTGATGCTTTGGTTGAAGACACAATAGAAGCAAGAAAAGCATATCAAAAAGAGCAAGAAGAAAAAGAACGTTTAGAAGCTCAAAAGCAAGAGCAAATGGCTTTGGATAGACAAACGGGAACCGTACAGATTTATGGTTTGGCTATAGAAGATTATATCGAGGAATATGAAACAACTGCCGGTATTGAAAAGGGTCCTGCCAAAAAATATCATATTTTAGCTGAAGATACAGCCAATAGTGAGCGCTATATGTTAACACTTTATCAAACTCGCTGTTTAGATGCTGATGATTATGATGAGGCAACATTGGGACATTTTGAGATTACAAAACTTCAAAAGGACGTGCCTTATTCATATGCCCCCGTTAATCCGATTACAATACAAGGATTTTCAATAGATCCGAAAACATTGGAATGGGAACAAAAAGGGTTTGATTACACAGATTATAATTGTAGACCTGACTGGTGTGATTATTGGAGTGAATATGGGGAGAAGATGGGTAATAATGTATTTGCTTATACTCGTGCCGGAGGAAATGAATATTCTCCAACGGGAGGTGTTTCAATTGATATGGATCAGTTTAAGCCGGTAGTGCGGGAACAAGAAAAATTACATCAAGTAACTCATGAAGTCGAATTTATTAGTGCTATGGATAATCCGCACTTTATGGAACGGCATTTCAATAAGGAATCTTTAACGATTGGTTCAAAACCATTACCATTAGCGCCGGCAGAAAAAATGGTAACTGCGATGACAGAACTTGACACTCGTGCTAAAGAAATTATGCAAACACAAGAAAAACCAAATGTCATTTATCTAACAATGGAATTTGACCAACAAATGTCAACTAATCCTATTGCACCAAAAGATTGCGTTGAACAAGGAAAAATATTCTCAGTTATTCGTGATGCCGGAACGCCGGATGAAAAAGAAGTTCAAGTTGCATTGATTTCAAAAGAAGATATGCCTAAAACGAATGTTGTTCATGCAATTTACGGACCATATGATGAAAAACAGTTTGGTAATTATACAGCATTTTTCGGAGCTATGTCTGAACCTTTCCCTAGAGAATTAGATAAAGATGCAACCCCTGAGCAAATTGCCAGAAATGAAAAATGTAAAGAATATTGGGATAATCATGTTTTCTTGGCAACTCCGGAAGAAGTGCAGAAGGTGGTCCAAGATTTACAAGCAGTAGCAACAAAAACTGAGGACAAAGATAAGGCACAGAAATATACCACTGCTGCGACAGCCGCAAGTATGCGTGTTAATCTTTTCAAAAATATGGGGAAGAAATCACCATTAACGGCTACATATCAAGCAAATATCGAGCCATATGAGATAAAAGTACCTCAACCAAAAGGTAATGCTCATACCAGAGGTGGAAAAAGTATAGGTGAATAATTTATAAAGGAGAAAAATTATGGAAAATTTTCAAACAGGTTTAACGCAAGCCTTGGGCTGTGAGCGCACGGCAGATGCGATTCGTGTGATGCATTTAAATGGTCGCCTCAAAGAGTATTTGCCGGATGTTGACAGACTTTTTGATGTGCCGGAGCGCGCCGATTTTCATCCGGAAGGCAATAGCGGCGCCCATACCTTGTTAACGATTAAAGAGATTGAAAAAGAATCCCCGCGCCTTAAATATGCAATGCTTCTTCACGATTTAGGTAAAATCGTTACTTTTGATGAGCAACTTCAAAAAGCAGAGGAAAGCGGTGAGCCGTATGATAAAAAAGATTTGACAAAGCATTTCGGACATGCCGAAAAAGGTTTGCAAAAAGTGGAGGAAATTTCTGATTTGTTGGGTGTCCCTGCCGATTGGAAAGAATTTGCCGCTCTTGTTTGTAAACAGCATATGAAAGCGCATGATTTAGATAAAATGAAAGATGCCAAACTTTTTGAATTTAATAAAGAAGTACCGGATCAATATTTTAACGATTTTATGAAGTGTTGTTTAGCAGATGCCTTGGGACGAGATGTCTCAGAAGCAGAGAAGAAACAAATTAGAGAGGACTTTGCAACAAAATCTGCCAAATTGTTGGAAGTACGCGATTATATGCATACACACCCGAGCGAAGATAAATCGGCCTTTGCCAATAATTTTGCAAGATATAAAAAACAAATTTCCAACGGATAAATTTATCAGTGTTTTAATTTGATAAGCTTTTTGATGTTGTAAAGTGTGTCAAAAAAAGGATCCTTTTTTTGACACACTTTTTGTAAAGAAAAAAAATTACAAACATATTGAAAAAAATGCTTGACTTTTTGTCAAATTCTTTTTAAAGTGTAACAAGAAATAGATCATTTTTATGTTTCACCTATAAATATCATTTATTATGAAAAGAAAAGTTGCAATTCAGGTCGACAAAACGAATACCGCTTTGCCGCATTGGGATTTATCTCTTGCCTTTTACAAAGGCCTTGACGATCCGCAAATTGAGGCTGACAAAGAAAGTCTCAAACGTCTTTCGAAAGAATTGGAAATGTATCGGGGCTTGATTGCATATCTTGAACCGTACCAGCTTTCGATTGTCCTTCACAAATACGAAGAGATGATTGAGCTTTCTCAAAAGCTCTCTTACTTTGCGTTTTTGTATTCCGACACGCACAAGACGGATGAAGAGGCGACCAATTTCGAATCGAAGATTTCGGAAAAACTTTCCGGATATTTCGAAAAGTTGGGCTTTATCCACTTTGAACTCAACAATTTGCATGAGTACAAGATGGAAGAATTCCTCAATCATCCCAAGCTTGCGCGATGGGTACCCTGGCTCAAACGCCTGTTCAACAGCTATTGGACGCTTAATGAAAGCGCCGCCTTCATTATCGACAAAAAGTCTGTTGTATCTTCTCAGTGGAGTCGTCTTTACAGCGAAACCTGTGCCAAAATGAAGTTCAGCCTGAACGGCAAGAGCTTGAATGAGGCCGAAATTTCCGCTAAAGCATCTTCCCCTGACCCTGATGTCAGGAAAAAGGCCGTCAAAGAGATGAACCGCGTTTTCAAAAACAACGCGCATATCATCACCATGTGTTACAACATGATTTTGAAGGACAAATCCACCGATGACGAACTTTGGGGCCTTGATGAGCCTGTCAGCGAAAGCCTGTCGCACAACCACATCTGTAAGGAAGATTTGCTTGCCATGTCAGGTGAAGTTGTCGACAGTTACATTCCGATTTCGCAGAGGTTTTTCAAGCTGCTTGCCAAGATGCTCAAAAAGGACACGATTTCTTATGAGGATCGCATGATTAATCCCATCGAGGGGCCGAAGGGCAAAATCACCTGGCCGGAATGTGTTGAACAAGTCATGACGGCGTACGGCGATTTTTCGATCGACTACCTCAATTATGCGATGACGATCATCAATGCGGGCATCATCGATGTTCCGCCGGCAAAGGGCAAACGCAGCGGCGCATACTGCATTCGCGGAAATGCACCGTACATCCTGCTCAATTTTACCGGCTGTGAAGGCGACGTCACAACTTTTGCCCACGAACTGGGGCACGGCGTGCATCACCTGCTTTCGGCGCAAATCGGCACCTTGAACGATTCGACACCGACGGCTTTGGCCGAAGTAGCTTCCGAGTTTGCGGAAAATCTGGTTTTCCAAGAAAAGCTCCTTTCTGCCGAAACGGACAGAGAAAGGCTGAGGCTTTACATCGAAAGAGTGGCCGAGATGATTCAGAGCATTCATCGCCAGATTTCGTTCTTCAAGTTTGAAGAGCGCGCCCACCGCGAACGCAAGAAAGGCGAACTTTCGACCAAACGCTTAAACCAAATTTGGCGTGAAGAAACATCACGTTATCTGGGGTTTGACATGGGCGAGGACGGCGAGTATTTGTGGATGGGCATTTCGCACCTTTTCAACAGTCCTTATTATGTGTATTCGTACGCATTTGCCGGACTGGTTGTCAACAACCTCATCCAGGCCTATGAAAAGTGGGACGAAGAAGATGAGTTTGAACGGCGGGGTGATTTTGCCGAACTTTACATCGACATGCTCTCCAACACCGGCGTCGAGGATTTCGTCAGCCTTTTGGAACCGTTCGGAATCGATGCTTCTGCGCCTGATTTTTGGGCCAACGGCTTAAAGCTTATCACCAAGTACATTGATGAAATCGAAAAGCTGGCCAAAAAAGAAGGTCTTATCTGTTAAAAAAAAGCCTCTCACGCGAGAGGCTTTTTTTTTATAAATATGTCGCAACAAAAAATCTACACCGGACTTAATTGGCCGGGAATCGGCAAATCCGTTTGAACAGGGCGATAATGCGCGCCGTATTTTTTGCACAATGTTTGCATTTTGCGGCGTTTTTCTTCAAAATAGTTTTGATAAACGCGCTCAAAATCTTTTCCTGACACATCAAGTGTTGCCTCAAAATCACCATAAACGGCCGTATATACACCTGAAGGCGGGGCATTTTTTTCAATCGGGTCAAAAATATCGACAAGATAAACCTCATTTTGGCGGATAATCGGTAAAAGTTTTTTTGCGCTTTGAGGCTGTCCGTCAAATGATGAAATTACAAATACAATGCTGCGGCGATTGATTTTTTGTTCTATCAAAGGTAAAGACTGTAACGGCATCTTGCTTTGTTGATTGTCATTTAATTGCGCACGAGCAATTTGTTCTGTTTTTTTGAAAACGGACAACAAATGCGTATCACCGTATTTAGCCTTAAAAAAATAATTTTTGGCGCCGGTATCGATAATCAATCCGAATTTGTCATGATAGGATAAAGCAAGCCAGCCCAAAAGCGCCGCCGTTTTAGATGCCGTTACGGATTTAAGTTCTCCTTTGGTTGCAAAATACATTTGCGGCGACAAATCAAGCACGACATAAACTTCACGGTCTTTTTCTTCGGCATAAATTTTTGTATAGGGCTGATTTTTGCGCGCCGTCACCCGCCAATCAATATCGCGCAAATCATCACCGAACTGATATGTACGTACTTCTTCAAATTCTATACCGCGCCCCTTAAACACCGATTTTGCATCGCCTGAACGATTTGATGTTTTCTTAAAATTAAAATCTTTTAAGTACGGCACATCTTTTTTCATATGCATCAAGGTCTTAAAGCTTGGCGCAAAAGATTCATCAAAAGCGGGGGCTTTTTTTTTCAAAAACAATGATTTGATAGGGCTTATCACCATTTCATTCTTCTTTTTAAGGCAAAGGAACGACAGAAAGCAATGATGATATCACTTCATCGGGGCTCATATTTTCAGCCAGTGCTTCAAAGCTCAAAATCAAGCGATGACGTAAGACATCATAACAAACGGCATGAATATCTTCCGGCGTGACATAATCGCGACCTTCAAGCCAAGCATTTGCTTTGGCGCATCTGTCAAGAGCGATGGTGGCACGCGGGCTGGCGCCATAACGTACAACATCTTTCAAAGCGCCGTTATATTTTTCAGGATGACGCGTTGCCATCACAAGGGCGACAATATAATTTTCAACCTCTTCGGAAGTATGAACGCGCAAAACTTCTTGCTGGGCGCCCAAAACTTCTTCTATTGACATTTTTTGATATTGCTTTTTTTCTTTTTCCCAACATTCTTTGTCTTCACCGCAAGCCATATCTTCGGCGCGCACAAGTCTTAAAATTTCTTTTTCGGCTTTGGCATCCGGCTGGTCGATTTTAACATACATCAAAAAACGGTCAAGTTGTGCTTCCGGCAAGTTATAAGTCCCCTCGTGCTCAATCGGATTTTGGGTCGCCATCACCATAAACAAATCCGGCAAATGATAAATCTTGCCGCCGACGCTGACCTGATGCTCTGCCATAGCCTCTAAAAGCGCGGATTGCACTTTTGCCGGCGCACGATTGATTTCATCGGCCAAAACAAAATTTGCAAAAACAGGCCCTTTTTTGAAATCAAATTTATTCTCTGCGGCAAGATAAATATCACTGCCCGTAATATCCGACGGCAACAAATCCGGTGTAAATTGAATGCGGTTAAAGCTTGCACTGATTGACGAAGCAAGTGTTTTGATGGCTTTTGTTTTAGCAAGTCCGGGCGCACCCTCAAGCAAAATATGTCCTGAAGACAACAGCGCAATCAGCATTTTTTTGATTAAATCTTCCTGACCGACAATCACACTTTGAAGGTGTGTTTGAAGCTCTAAAACCTTATTTCTTAAATCAGACATAAAAAACCTCCTTATGGCTGTGAACAACTTAAAAAATTTCATCAGCTTTTTGTTTATCTGCTTTATTATATAAAAAGTTTTAAAAAAAATACAAGAAGCAAACTTAAAAATGAACGATATATTTGATTTAAGTGACGATTTAACACCGAAAACGTATGACAATATCAGTGCGTTAAGGCCGCAATTTACATGGCTTGAAACTCTCAATGCCGAACAAAAACAGGCCGTTAAAACAACAGATGGTCCGCTTCTTGTTTTATCGGGCGCCGGTACGGGCAAAACGCGCGTTTTGACCACAAGACTTGCTTATATTTTATCCTGCGGACTGGCCAATGCGTGGAACTGCTTGGTCGTGACCTTTACCAATAAAGCGGCAAAAGAGATGAAAATGCGTGTGCAAGAGCTTATCGGAGCGGTTGCAAACAGTGTTTGGCTCGGAACATTTCACAGCGTTTGTGTCAAAATTTTGCGCCGTCATGCCGAACTTGTCGGACTTAAAAGCAATTTTACGATTTTAGATGAAGATGATCAAAAGCGCGTTGTTAAACAAATTTTAGAAGCCGAGGGTATCGATGATAAAAAATATCCTCCGGCCGCGATTGTAGAAAAAATTTCGCGCTTTAAGGATAAAAATTTGACGCCTGAGCAAATTGCCCGTGACTTTAAGGGCAACGTCACGACGATGGTTTATCAAAAATATCAGGCGCGTTTAAAAGAGCTTAATGCCGTTGATTTCGGTGATATCATTATGTATGTTTTGCAGATTTTTTTGAGCCATGATGAGGTTTTAAAAGAGTATCAAAAAAAGTTCAAATACATCATGGTTGATGAGTATCAAGATACAAACGTTACGCAATATTTGCTTCTTCGTCTTTTAGCGCAGGAATATGGCAACTTATGCTGTGTCGGTGATGATGATCAATCCATTTATTCATGGCGTGGGGCGGAAATTGAAAATATTTTGCGCTTTGAAAAAGATTTTGAGGGTGCCAAAGTTATCCGCTTAGAGCGCAACTATCGCTCAACAAGCACGATTTTGAAGGCTGCGTCAAATTTGATTGCGCACAATGATGATCGTTTGGGCAAGACCTTAAAAGTGGCTGAAAATTCACCGGCAAATTTATGTGAGGATGAAAGAATTAAACTTATCAGCACATACAACGGTGAAGAAGAGGCTTTGACCGTTGTCAGAGAAATCGAAAATCTGCATCGCCGAAATTTTGAATATCGACAGATGGCCATTTTGGTACGAACTGCCGCACAAATGCGTCTTTTGGAAGAAAAATTGATGAGCGAAGCCATACCTTATCAGGTCATCGGCGGGCCTAAATTTTATGAGCGTGCTGAAATCAGAGATATGGTTGCGTATTTAAGGGTCATTGCCCAAAACGAAGACGACTTGGCCCTAGAGCGTATTATCAATAAACCTTCACGCAAAATCGGTGCAACGAGTGTTAAAAAATTCAAAGATTATGCAAGCGCGCACCATATGTCGCTTTTAAGCGCCATGCAGGAAATGGTCGATTTGCAACTGATTTCCGGTCAGCTTTTAAATGCCGCAAGTGCGCTTTGTACGCATTTTAAAGATTGGCAAGGAGCTGCACCCGAGCTCAAGCTTTCAGAGCTTGCTGATCGCGTGATGGAAGAATCGGGCTATATCGAAATGCTCAAATCAGAAAACACGCCTGAAGCCGACGGACGCCTTGACAACTTAAAAGAGCTTGCCGGCATGATGAGTGATGAGGATGAATATCCGACGCTTGAGGCCTTTTTAGAACATGTCAGTTTGGTCACCGATACGGATAATGTTACATCTTCAAACAACGTGATGTTGATGACGCTTCATTCGGCCAAAGGGCTTGAGTTTGATGTGGTGTTTTTACCCGGATGGGAAGAGGGACTTTTCCCGCACGAACGCGCTTTAAGCGAGGGAGGAACATCTGCTTTACAGGAAGAACGGCGTCTTGCCTATGTTGCCATCACACGCGCCAAGCAAAAACTTTATATTTTACTTGCCCATGCGCGCAAGATTTTCGGCCAATGGGAAAATAATGAGCCTTCGCGTTTTTTAAACGAATTGCCGAGTTCATGCTTAGAAATTATTAACAACTCCTATCAAAATACGTCTTATCGAGAAAGTCCTCAGCCTTCATATCAAAAAAGGTCGTATCAAACAAAAATGCAAAACCCGAAAGGAACGCGTGTTTATCATCAAACTTTCGGATATGGTACATTGCTTCGTGTTGAAGCGGACAACAAGTGCGAAGTATATTTTGATAAAACCGGCAAAAAAATGGTTTACGGCTCATATTTAAGACGGGTTTAACAAGGAAAATAAAATGGCACGCTATAAAATAACGGTTGAATATGACGGCACAAACCTTGTCGGATGGCAAAAACAAGACATCGGGCAAAGTGCGCAGGGCTATTTAGAGCAAGCGCTTTATGATTTTAGCGGTGTTCAAACGGATATTTATGCGGCGGGCAGGACGGACGCCGGCGTACATGCAATTGGGCAGGTTGCACACTTTGATTTAGATACAAAAATGGATTTGTATCACCTGCGCGAAGCTTTTAATGCAAAATTGCGTGATGTCAATGCGCCCGTTTGTGTGGTTGAAATTGAGCTTGTTCCTGATACATTTCATGCACGTTTTTGTGCAAAAAAAAGAGGTTATATTTATCGCATTTTAAATCGTCGGGCGCGTTCCGTTTTATATCAAAACCGCGTTTGGCACGTCAATTTTCCCTTAGATGTTCAAAAGATGCAAAAAGCGGCAACTTACCTTTTGGGGTATCATGATTTCAGCGCATTTCGCGGTGCAGGTTGTCAGGCAAAATCACCGTTTAAGACACTGGACAGGCTTGATATTGAAAAAAGAGGCGATGAAATTATTTTTACCGTTGAGGCAAAATCGTTTTTATACCATCAGGTGCGCAATATGGTCGGCACACTAAAAATGGTTGGCGACAATCATTTAAAACCCGAAGACGTCAAAACGATTTTAGAAGGCAAATTACGCAAAGATGCCGGCGTCACGGCACCTGCCTGCGGGTTATATTTCAACAAGGTCGAATACTGAATTTTCTGCTTGACAGGCTTTTGTGTTTATGTCATAATCAAAACGTAACCAAAATGGTTGCGGTGTCTAGTCGACACATTCATGCATAGAGCTCCTGTTTTTCGGGAGTTGTTGAAATAAGGGCATTTTATGCGACGAATAAAACAGACTGTGCATGACAGTTGACTAGCTCCCACTTTGGATTTTTTCTAAAGTGATTTTTTTGTTGTAACGATGTAGAAAATAGGAGAAAAAATATGAAAAATAATGATAATGGCAGAAGTATGGTCGAAATGCTCGGTGTTTTAGCAATTATCGGTGTGTTAAGTGCCGGTGCGCTTAAAGGTTATTCTAATGCAATGTTTAAATACAAAGTAAATCAGTCAATTGAAATTTATAATCAAGTCATTCAAAGAATTATTGAACTTGATGGGCAAAATTTAGGTGCGGATTTTGTGATTAACAGTGCTGAAAGTATAACTCAATATGGTCTTATGCCTGATTGCAATCCAGTGGAATATGACACTGCTTTAGCAGATTCCGGATGCCAATTACCAATTGGTTTTATAGAAACAGACCTCAGCAACTATGGACAATATTTAGCCGGCGTCCTGCTCTTACATTTTAATGATGAAAATTCTTGCACAGCTTTTACATCTGCAAATTGGGAAAGTGCTGTACCGGTTGAATGGGGACACGATCGTTATGGTGGCCAAAATCCTATTTTCGGTATTGGTGGAAATGGTGTACGATATTCTTCTGCACAAGACAGACCATCAATTTCATCTATTGCAGAAAACTGCAAACAAGAGTGTTCGGCCGGTGAATGCTATTTGCAGCTTATGATAAGGGAATATTGATAACATCAAACACGCCTCAATGAATTGTTGAGGCGTGTTTGATATTTCAATGATTTTAGGAATAATTCACAAACAGGTATTAACCTCGATAATATTGTTCAAACGGTGTATCTTGGTTAACGTCTTGCGGTTTATAAATAAAAATGTTTGTAATCACGGGGATATCGTGTGTGCGGTGCGTATAACCTCTTTTTTCCATGCAAACACGATATTTCTTCGGGCTTGAATCTTTATCATCGCGTATAGAATTAACCACAAGCGGCTGTGCGCCCCAATACGGTACATAGCTTGCCCAAATACCCTTTTCGGAATGCCAGTCGGCACGTATGTCAATTCTTTTTTCTTCGGAATAAAACCAGTTTTTGACATTCGGAAGAAGCTTAAAATCTTCAGCTTCACGCATACATTCGGAATGATCACGTGCAAATTTTTCAACACCCGTGCGTGGTCTTTCCCAATGAAAAATCACTTGTCCTTTTCCTTTGCTGAACAATGCGCAGGAAGAAAGTATGAAGATGCTTGTCAAAAGTAATATCTTTTTCATGTTAAAAATCCAAATTTTGATAGTTCTTTGATGGCATAATGCCCTTAACGGTATCTTTTAATATTTGTTGAAAACTCGGACGCGATTTGATGGTAGAATACCAAAGTTTTGCGTTTTTGTAATGCTCCCAATCAACATCGCCGAGATAATCCAAAATCGATAAATGTGCTGCAGCCGTGATATCGGCAAGGCTGATTTCAGATCCGGTTAAATAATTATTGCGTTCGGTGAGCCAATCAATATATTCCATATGAAATTTTAAGTTATTCATACCGGCTTTTAGGATTTTTGAATCAGGTGCCGCACCGCTCTTAAAACGCTTAAAAACTTTTTCACCGACAATATAGTTATAAACCTGCTCATAAAATTTATGATCAAACCAATCACATAAACGCCTGATTTCTGCACGGTGCAGGGGTGTCCCGTTCATAAGCTTCGGGGTTGGATAATTTTCTTCTAAATATTCGGTGACGGCATAATTGCCTGAAATAATATTGCCGTCAAATATAAAAATGGGCAAATCTCCTGCCGGATTAAGTTTAAGCAAATCTTTTGACATATTCCACGGTTCTTCTTGTCTTAAAACAAAAAGAACTTTTTTTTCAGCAAGCATGATGCGTGCTTTGCGTGATTGCGGTGAAAGTGTGTGATGAACCAAAAGTACCATTATTTATTTCCTCCATCTTGCATTTCATCGGCAGGCGTCAATTCATTTTCAAGAGACTTGCGCACATATAAAGGGGCGACGATTCCCTGTGTTGTTTCTTCCAAAAGGCGCATATTTTCTTTCAAATCACTAAGTACGGTTTGCTTAAATTCAGGCTTGTTTAAGATGCGCTCTAAATGCGCTTTGACGGCTTTTCTGTTCTTATAGGTTTTAGAAAGCCCGATAAAAAGCGGCATACTCCACAAAGGTTTTGATGAAAAAGAAATATATCCTTTCAAGCCTTTTTCAAGTATCTTGGCATAATTGTAATAATAGCTTCCGACAATAAAATCGGCTTGTCCCGTCATAAGCATTTCATAAGCTTTATCCGTTGTTTCTACGGCCTCAACGTTCAAATTTTTAAGATTTTGAATCATAAAGTCGCTGAAATATTCTTCATTTGAATAAATGCCTTTGAGCTTTTCCAAATCCTGCGTATTTTTAATCAAAGATATTTTGTCGGGCATCATCATCAAATGTACGGGATTGTTTAATGCCGCCGGAAATACAAAATCGATGCCTTCAAATGCTTTTGTGCTGTAATACATTCCCAAAAACATATCCGCTTTGCCGAGACGCACGTCCGAAAGTGCTTTTTTTGTGTCGTCATAGGGTTTATAACGCATAAGATATGTGTCACCGACAAGCATTTTTTCCAAAACATTTTCAAATACGGAATGCGATTCCATCATATTGCGCGCACCTAACCGATTATACCCGAAAGGATAAAAATCCGGAAATGTCGTTACAAGGATTTCTATCTTCGTATTGTCGGCAGATTTTGAAGACAGCATTGCTGCTTGCGTATTAAAAGCAAGCAAAAAAAGCGTTGTTAAAAAAATTTGTATCGAAAACTTCATTTTTTTCTTTATAAAAAACATCATTTTCTTCAAATCATAAACAAATTGTGTTAAAAAGTTTTTAACCGATTGAAAAAAATATCAATTTTGATTGAATGACAAATATGCAAAGTGGAAAACAAAATCGTATTATATCAGTGTGTGCCGGCTTGAAGGGAAGCGGTAAAACATGGCTGACGGCCGCATTGGCACAAGCTTTGGGGATAAAGGGATATAAGGTTTTGTTTTTTGATGCCGACGGCGGGGCTGAAAATATTGCCTATCAATTCGGCTTAAAACATACAGATACTTTTTCAAAAATGCTCAAAGGTTATATATCGCTCAATAATGCCTCTGTTTTTTTAAGCAAAAACAAGTTTGAGCTGATTTATGCCAATCCGCATGAAAAAATGATGTCTTCTTATCCTGTCGGCAGGGCGCAGATTTTGGCTCTTGATATGCAAAATTTAGCCGCCAAGTATGACGGAATAATGATTGATTGTTTAAGTGATAATGCGACGCTTAAAAATACGCTTGTTTCAATTTCAACCGATGTCATTTTGCTTGTCACTCCTTCAGCAAGCGGTTTAGCTAAAGCATATGCAGAGCTTGAGACGATTGAAAAAATTGCGCCGCATGCCCGTATTTTTGTCGTTGTTAATCATGCTTTAAGTGTTTCACAAGGAGAGCATACTTTTCAGACGCTTTTAGAGGCTTCTCAAAAATTTATGCAAAGAAAAATTGAACTTTTAGGTGTATTATGCCAAGATGGGCGCATCAGAGATTGTGTTTTAAATAAAACCACATTATTTGAAAGATATCCCGTTTGTGAAAGTTTGGAGGCTGTTACGTTAATGGCTGCAAATTTGATGAAAGGAGAAAAATAAAATGTATGATGCCTTGGGTTATTTTGAGATTTTAGGTGCTGATTTACACACAAATCCCGAAACGCTGAAATTGCTTTATCGTGAAAAGGTAAAATTTTGGCATCCGGATGTTAATCAAAGACCTGATGCACTTGAAATTTTTCAAAAGCTTTCAAAGGCATATGATACGCTTAAAAGCGAACAGTTCAAAACAGCCTATGTATTGCTGTCAATGATTTATAAAAAAGACGAGTTTCCGGCTTTTGAACGATTAAAAGTTTATCTTGACGCCAAAGGATTTGAAACGCCTTTTTTACGTGTTTTTCATATTCAAAAAATCATCCGTAAAAAGGTTGAGACATCGCGTCTTGTCGGCACATTTGAAGATGCCCTTGACTTTTTGAAAAATACGACGCTTGAAAATATCAAAAACGGTCTTTTTTGTCGCTCGTTTATCTCAACCTTAAAACATAATTTAAGTGCGATAAATACTGATGTGAGCGATAATTTTAAGCTTTTAATTCATAATGCGGCAACATTTTATCTTCAGGGAAAATTACAAAATGCTTATTTATCGGCTTTGCAAGCCAAAGATTATGCCTCCTCGGAACAAAAAGCAATTTTAGATGCTTTTATAAAAAAATTGCCGCATTCGGATGCAAAACTTCAAAAATGGGATTTCAAAAAATTACGCGCCGTCCAACTTGCGCCTTTTATGCATACGGCTCGGATTTTCGGCGGAGCTTTGAGCGTGGTTGTTATATTGCTATTTGCTCGAATTTTATCTTCGCCGGCAAATAAAAAAGTTGATTATTATCAAGAAGTTCATTTTACATCGGGTGATGAAATGGCGGACGATACGGTTGCGCTTAAAGTTTTTAATATTCCGGTTGATAAGACGGATGTCAAAATGCTTTACCACATTACAAGCTCCCAAAACATTATGCACGGACCAAACGAAAAATACGATATTTTAATCAAAGCACGAGAAGGTCAGACCGTCCGCGTGACCGGATATACCCCCGATGACGTATGGTACAGAATTATGCTTGACAACGGGCAAATGGGCTTTATAAGAAAACAATACTTGAAAAAAGGCATCGGACTTGATATTGCTCCCGACAGCCGGATTATAGAACACTAAGTTAAACAAAGGAAAAAATATGGCGCTTAAATTTGAAATACTAAAAAAGAAAGGTCTGTCGCGTTTAGGTAAGCTCTACACAAAACACGGCATTGTCAATACGCCGGCATTTATGCCGGTCGGCACATGTGGTACGGTCAAAGCGATGATGCCCGAATCCGTTGCCTCAACAGGTGCTGAAATTTTGCTTGGCAATACCTATCATCTTATGCTTCGTCCCGGTGCTGATTTGGTTGAAAAAATGGGCGGTTTGCACAAATTTATGAACTGGGATAAGCCTATTTTGACCGATTCGGGCGGTTTTCAGGTGATGAGCTTATCTTCACTTCGCAAAATCAGTGAAGATGGGGTGGAATTTAAATCACACGTTGATGGCAAAAAGTTTTTCTTAAGCCCTGAGGAATCGATTAAAATTCAGCACAAACTTGATTCAAACATCACGATGGCCTTTGATGAATGTACGCCTTATCCGAGCCCTTATGATAAATGTGCAAACTCTATGAGGCTTTCCATGCGTTGGGCTGAGCGCAGTAAAAAAGCTTTTATCAATCGGGACGGCTATGGTATTTTCGGCATTCAACAAGGCAATGTCTTCAAAGATTTGAGGCAAGAATCGGCGGACGCATTGAAAAAAATCGGCTTTGACGGTTATGCCATCGGTGGGCTTGCCATCGGCGAAGGGCAAGAAAAAATGTTTGAGGTGCTTGATTATGCGCCTTCGATGTTGCCTGAAGACAAACCTCGTTATTTGATGGGCGTAGGTCGTCCGGATGATATTGTCGGTGCGGTATTAAGAGGTGTTGATATGTTTGACTGTGTGATGCCGACACGTTCCGGACGGACATCGCAGGCCTTTACAAAATACGGTACAATCAATATTCGCAACGCGCGTCACAGAGAAGATCCGAGACCTTTGGAAGAAGGGTGCGATTGTCCGCTTTGCACGCATTATTCAAGAGCCTATATTCACCATCTTCAAAAATGTCAGGAAGTTTTGGCCGTGATGCTGTTGTCATGGCATAATGTGCGTTATTATGAACGCCTGATGCAGGGTTTAAGACAAGCTTTAGCGACAAACACACTTGACGATTATGTCGCAGAGTTTTATGAAAACCAAAAAAAAGGTGATATTGAACCGCTTTAGGATTTTAAGATGTCAGAAATCACAAATGACTATTTGCTTGATAAAAAAGTAAAGATGTTTCAAAAAGACGGCTTTTACAGAACATCTTCAGATGCGGTTTTGCTGGCATCAATGGTGACAAATACCAAAGATAATGCAAAAATTTTGGATGTCGGAGCAGGTACGGGCGGGGTTTCGCTTTGTTTGGCCTATCGCTTGAAAGGTGTGCAAATTACGGGCTTTGAAATTCAGCCTGATTTGACGGAACTTGCAAATAAAAGTGCATGTGCCAACGGTTTTGATAATCTTCATTATCTTGTCTTTGACATCAGAGAAAAAAAAGCGCCGTGTGCATTTTGCTCGTTTGATGTTGTGGTTACAAATCCGCCTTATGGTAACAATGGTTCACAATCACCCAATGCCAGCAAGGCCACAGCCCACAACGGACAGGACATCACTTTAGAACAATGGCTGAAATTTTGTATCAAAATGCTCAAGCCGTTCGGAAAATTTTATATGATTGATCGCGCTGAGGTATTGGGTGAAATTTTAAGCATTTTAAGACCTCAGGCGGGCAATATTAAGGTTATACCCGTTTATTCAAAGTCAGGGCAAAAAGCAAAGCGCGTTATGATATCGGCGCAAAAAGATTCAAAAACGCCGCTTGAGATTTTGCCGCCGCTTTATATACACGAAGGAAATGGTCATACCAAAGAAGCCGAAGCCATTTTGCGCAATGCAAAATCTTATTTTGAGATTTTTGCTTGACTTGTCATTTTTTTTATGAGAAAATAATAATCGGATAGAGAAGTTCAGACTTTTCTATCAAGTACCCTGATAGGGTGCGGGGCTTTCATAAGCTCGAACGAAGTACGGTGATGGATACACTGTTTTGAGGTGTGTTTTTTTTATTTTAAAAACACAATTATCCCCGAAATAATGCTCGGGGAGCCTATAACGAATGTACAAGAATTTTTTTTCTAAAGGTTATAGGAGTCATTTTACTTCGTGTGATTTATGAACTCCCCGCCGCTCCTGAAAGGTGCGACTTTTTTAATGACGTTAACAACAAGTCGTCATGGCAGAATCAAACGCCGTTATCCTAAATCCATTTCAGAATGACGATTAAGGGTTCATCATGACGATAATATAAAGAAAAAACAGGAGAAAAAAATATGAAAAGAGTATTATACTTGGCAACCTCACTTGCAACTTTTATAATATGCGATGTGAAGGCATCAGATTATTATTATGATGAAAAAGGAAGATTGATCAGCGATGATCGTTATACCTATTTTTATGATGATAAAGGAAATAAAATAGCACAACGAGATGATGTAGATGGAGAGTTTAATTATATTTGGGAATATGATGATAAAGGAAATGTGACCCATGAAGTCACATTTCCGGGTACCATCACTTTTGATTCCGGCATTCCGGTGATACCAAATCATCACGATGAGGAATTTTTGTATCAAAATACATACAATGATCAAGGAAAATTGGTTAGCAAAAGGGCTGGTGACTACGAGTGGATATATACATATAATGAACAAGGAAAATTGGCTAGCGAAACAAAAAATTTTGATTCGGAGAGGATATTGGAGATGATATATGATGATAAAGGAAGGTTGGTTATGCGAAATGATTATGATGGTGAAGAGGTAACCATATGGGAATACGATGATGTGGAAAATAAGAAGTATCAAAAAGATTACTATGATTTTCGTTATACTTGGGCTCCGGATTCACCTGATTATTTTACTGTGTCTGAATATGATGATCACGGAAACACATTATCAATCAATGGTGAAAAAAAATATGAATATGAATATGATGAGTATGGTAACATATTATCAAAAACAGAATTAAGAAGAGAAGAGTATTGTCCTGAAGAAAAATTTGATCCTGAAATAGATGGTTGTAGTGATGAAGATTGGGAATATAGAACAGTGCCGTATACAACAACATATCACTGGGCTGATCCGGCATGGAAACAAAAGTCAGAACAAAAACAAGCAAAGCCGAAACGTCGAATTTATACCATCGATGAGGCCAATCAAGTGGCCGGCAAGACAAACCACGTCAAGATAAGGTATCGATAATCGTTTGTCACTTCTTTCAAACACCACTCTTCGAGCCTTTAAAACTCGGAGAGTGTTTTTATTCATTTGACCGATAAAAAAATCTTGCATTTGATATCATTTTTGTATAGATTGCCTATCAGGTGGTCGGACAGTCGCGCTTTGGAAAGTAAAATCCGAAAGTGAGGAAAGTCCGGGCTTCATGGAAACAGGGTACCGGATAACGTCCGGCCGGAGAAATCCGAGGGAGAGCGCCACAGAAAGTTACCGCCAAGGCGTGCTTTGGTAAGGTTGAAAAGGCGAGGTAAGAGCTCACCGCCGCTTCAGCAATGCAGCGGGCAAGGCAAGCCCTATCCGATGTAAGACCAAACAAGGTGTATCAGGTTTTCCTGACGGAGCGTTTCCACTCTGTCCAAGGGTAGGTCGCAAGAGCAAATCGGCAACGATTTGGTGAGATGAATGGCTGTCAGCATTATCTTTGCCTTTCGGTAAAGCAATGATGTATACAAAACCCGGCTTACAGGCCACCTAAATTTTTAGTTTTGTTTAAAGGATAAAAATGAAACAAAAGACGTTTGAAACAGCATTTGAGATTAAAGGGACAGGCCTGCACAGCGGCCTTGACAGCACGCTTGTCTTAAATCCTACGAAAGAAAATACGGGCATTGTATTTTCTTTAGACAATACCGATATTAAAGCACTTTATTCAAATGTCGGGGACACGCTTAACTGTACGGCTTTGAAAAAAGATAAGGCAATGGTCAGCACGATTGAACATTTGATGGCAAGCCTTTATATCAAAGGCGTCGATAATGCCCTCATCAAGGTTTCAAATCCGGAATTGCCGATTATGGACGGTAGCGCCAAGATTTTGCTTGAAAGATTAAATCAAGTTAAACTCGCTGAGCAAAACGCATCGCGTAAAATCTTAAAAGTCACAAAAAATGTGCGTTTTGAGGATGAAAAGGGCAATTTTATTGAATTATGCCCTCCAAAAAGCGATGCTTTGCACATATATTTTAAGATTGAATTTGCATCCCTCATTGTCGGAACACAAATTTTTGATGCTGATATCACGGAAGAACTTTTTGAAAATGAAATTGCGCCGGCGCGCACGTTTTGCGAAAAGTACCAAATTGATTATTTGCGTTCTGTCGGGTTGATTAAAGGCGGCAGTCTTGACAATGCTGTTGTTTTAGACGGCGACAAAATCTTAAATCCCGATGGTTTTCGCGTTTCAAACGAATGCGTCAAACACAAGGTTTTAGACCTTATCGGCGATATGTACACTTCGGGATACAGAATGCTTGCCGATATCAAAGCCTATCGCACGGGGCATTTTCACAACAATGAAGTTTTAAAGAAATTATTTGCACAAAAAGATGCTTATCAAATCATAGAGGAATAAAAAATGAAAAAAATTTTGTTGGTTTTATCTGCTGTTTTGGTTTTATCGGCTTGTGCCGCTAAAAAAGAAGATACAAGTATGTTATCTGCCGAAACCCTTTATACCAAAGCACATCGTCGTTTGCAAAAAGGTCAGTATGAAAAAGCGGCCACATATTTTGAAAAAGTTGAGATGGAACACCCTTATTCCAAATGGGCGGTTAAGGCCAAATTGATGGGGGCATACGCTTATTATAAAGATGCAAAATATGACGATGCGTTGATGAGCTTGGACAGATTTATCAAATATCATCCGGCAAGCAAAGATATTGATTATGCCTATTATATGCGCGCCATTTGTTGGTATGATCAAATCAATCCGTCAGATAAGGATCAAACGGCTTCAAAAAATGCATATAGGGCTCTTAATGATGTTGTGACGCTTTTTGAAAATACAGATTATGCCGCAGATGCCAAGGCTAAAATGAATTTGGCTTTAGAGCATGAAGCAGCACAAGAAATGAACATTGCGCGTTTTTACCTTAACGGAAAAAATTATCTTTCGGCACTCAATCGTTTTGATGAAGTAATCCAAAAATATCAAACAACCGTCCATATTGAAGAGGCACTTTATCGCGAGGTTGAGATTTATACAATTTTAGGCTTAAACGATAATGCACGCAAGATGGCAGAAGTTTTGAACTATAACTATCCTGACAGTTCTTGGAACAAAAAAGCACAAAATCTGATAAAGTAAAGACAAATGCTGACCCGTCTTTTAATAAACAACGTTGTTTTGATTGAAAAAGCAGAACTTGATTTTTCAGGCGGGCTGACGGTTTTTTCAGGCGAAACGGGCGCCGGAAAATCTATTTTGATGGAAAGTCTTGGTTTTGCTTTAGGCGCGCGAGCGGATACGGGTGCTATCCGCAAAAATGCAGATAAACTTTGTGTGACGGCAACCTTTGAAATAAAAGATAAATCCTCACCGTTTTACCAAATTTGCAAAGAAAATGAGCTTGATGTTGATGACGAAATCATCATTAAGCGCACACTTTCAACCGATGCAAAAAGCAAAATTTTAGTCAATGATCAACCCGTTACATTAAAGTTGTTAAAACAGCTTGCATCACAGCTTGCCGAGATTAACGGTCAGTTTGACAATCAAGGGCTTTTAGATCCGCTTAATCACATTGATCTTTTGGACGCTTTCGGCGGATATACCAAAGAACTTGAAAACACGCAAATTGCATACAAAGCGTATATTGCAATCGTTAAAAAATTAAACGATGTTTCGGCAATGTATGAAAAAGCGGTTTTAGAAGAAGAAACATTAAAACATTATCAATCGGAACTTGAAAATCTCGCGCCCCAAAAAGGCGAAGAAGAATCCTTAAATCAAAAGCGCCAAGAGATGATGTCATCTGAAAAAATTTTAGAAAATTTAAATACGGCATATCAGTCTTTGCAAGGTCAGGGTCTTGCAAGTTCCATCAGACACGCTTTAAGCGCAATTGATAAGGTCAACCGAATGACAAATGGCAAATTTCAAAATATTGCCGAAGCTTTGGACACGGCATTGATTGAAGTTGATGAGGCCGCATCTCAGATTGAAACAGCCTCAACGCAGGTCTCATACAATCAAAATGACATCAATACCTTAGAAGAACGCTTGTTTGCCTTAAAAGATTTGGCACGAAAACATCGTTGTTCAATTGACGATTTGCCTGATGTTTTGCAAGAAATCACCGAAAAATTGGCTTTGATTGAAAAAAACGGTGATGATACAGAGGTTTTGGCAAAACAAGCCGCGCAACTCAAAGAAGACTTTAAGCAAAAAGCGCAAATATTGCACCAATGCCGCTTAAATGCGGCTCAAGAATTGAGCAAAAAGGTACAGGAAGAGCTCAAGTTTTTGAAGATGGAAAAAGCGGTCTTTCGTGTTTGCGTCAATACAAAAGATGAACAGGGTTGGTCTTCAAAAGGCTTTGATGACGTCTTTTTTGAGGTTGCGACCAATGAGGGCACACCTTTCGGGGCTTTAAATAAAATTGCTTCAGGCGGAGAGTTGGCGCGTTTTATGCTTGCCATTAAAGTACACCTTGCTTTGAGCAGTCATATCGAAACGCTTGTTTTTGATGAGGTTGATGCCGGTCTGAGCGGTGCCGCGGCTGAGGCGGTCGGCAATCGGCTTTTGAAGTTATCAGAGCATGTTCAGGTTTTGACCATCACGCATTCGCCGCAAGTGGCCTCTTTC
>CADAAN010000011.1:0-618 GCA_902785935.1 uncultured Pseudomonadota bacterium | reverse complement strand
AGGTGCAAAAAAAGACAGAAAACGCAATGACTTTAACAACGATTACGCGTCTGTCGGATATTCAAAAGAAAGAAGAAATCGCGCGTATGCTATCGGGAGAAACCATTACGGATGAGGCAAGAGCCGCCGCTGACAAACTGATTGTCCAAACTGCGTGGGATTTTTAAATAGCGCAAAATAATGACAGATTATATTTGTATGCGGACTATGACTAAAGTTATAGATTTTTTTAATTGACTATTAACAAATTGTGTGGTTTAATAAAAGTCGGATAGGGAAAGGAATTTTTCTATCAAGTGCCTGAGACGGGCGCGGAGCTTACGAAAGCTTATGTAAAATAGACAGTGAGGATAACACTGTATTGATGTGGTGTTATTTTTTTATTTTAAATATAGCACATTATCCCCGAAAAGAGTCGGGGAGCCGATGGCGGATGTTCAGGGATTTTTCCTAAAGGTCATCGGAGTCATTTTCTATTTTATGATTTTCGTACTCTCCGACCGCTCTTTTAGGGGCGGTTTTTTTGGTATTGTCATCACATCACGATACCATAAGAAGAACAACAACTATTTTTTGTAAAGGAATTAAAAAAATGAAAAACAATGAAAACGGCCGTTC
>CADAAN010000010.1 GCA_902785935.1 uncultured Pseudomonadota bacterium | reverse complement strand
TGATTGGAAATCGCGTGACCGCTATGGCAGAATTTTAGGCACTGTCTATTCAAACGGGGTGAATATCAATCGATATATGCTTTTATCGGGCGGCTGTGTTCCCTATGTCGACAGGTATAAAAAATAAATAAAGGGGCTATTTATGCCCCTTATTTTATATTCAGCTTATTTTCCGCTTTTTTAAAAGCCGAGTTTTTCTTGAATTTTCCATATGACTTTTAAGGCCTCAAGGGCATTTTCGCCCGTGATACGCGGCGTTTCTTTGCCTAAAATGCAATTGATAAAGTGCGTTTGTTCAGCCATCAACGGTTGATTTGCGGGAATAAAGAGATGCTCTTCACAACCCTTTAAGCCGTAATTCATCCATTCGGGCAAGGCTTCTTTGTTGATGTAAGGTGAGCGACCCTGCGTGCAAACATTGATGCTTTGATTGATAAAATCCATATCGATGTAATTTTCATCCGTCGTCACGGCAAGCGTGCGCACGCGTGATTGTGTAATACGGCTTGCGGTTAAATTGGCTGTCACGCCGTTTTCAAAGCCGATTAATGCCGAAATATAATCTTTACCTTCCGGTTTATCCGGTGTTTTTACACTCATGGCTTCAACATTGACCACTTTTGATTTGACAAGAGATTGAACAACTTCAACATCATGAATCATCAAGTCCATCGCAACATCGACATCAGTGATTCTACCGCTTGCCGCAGACATACGTTGTGCCGTCAATGAACGGATTTTTGAGGTATCGGCCAAAATTTTTGAAAGCTGTTCAACCGCCGGATTAAAGCGTTCAATATGCCCGACAAGCAAAACAGCGTTGTTTTTCTTTGCGGCATCAATCAAACGATGACACTCATCTTCACTTGTCGCAAGCGGTTTTTCAATCAGGCAGTGAATGCCTTTTTTCAAGAAAAATTCACCCACATCGGCATGTGTCACGGATGTTGTCACAACGCTGACGGCATCTACATTTTGAGCAACTTCTTCAAGACTTGAAAAAGCCTTAATACCAAATGTTTCGGCGGCAGCTTTGGCGGCATCTTCAAAAATATCATAGACACCGACCAGTTCAACACCGTTTAAGGATTTATAGGTTTTTAAATGGTTTTTGCCCATCATACCGGCACCGATGACGGCAACTTTAATCAAATCAGTCATTTATTTTCCTTTGTGAAATATTAAAACTGACAAGGGTATAGCACGTTTCAGCGCTAAATTCTTTTAAAAATATGTTACATATTATTTCATATCACATATTTAAGTTATATTGCATCATACGGCGGCGGATAAGGCTTTTGAGCGAAACTTCAGGCCGCGCGCCATAGTGCGTGATGACCTCGGAAGCCACAATCGAGCCGATAACGGCACAAACACCGAGCGGTTTTGATTGCAAAAGACCATGCATAAAACCTGCGGCGTATAAATCACCGGCACCTGTGGAATCAACAACATCGGCGACCGTTTCAGCCTCAACAAAACTTTTGATTCTGCCGCTGACAACGACCGAACCTTTGGCATTGCACGTCACTGAGGCAATATCAACGATGGTTTTGACCTCGTCAAGTGCAGTCATTAAATCAGGGGCATTAAACAAAGATTTAATCTCTTCTTCGTTTGAAAACAGAACATCAACATATTTTTCAACAAATTCAAGCATTTGACAACGTTCTTGATCATCATATTGCGCATCTGAGAGCGTCATGGCAATCTTTCGATTATATTTTTGCGCCAATTCAGCCGCCTTGAACAAGGCGTTTCGTGAATCTTCAAAATCCCACAGATAGCTTTCTAAAAAAACGTATTTTGAAGCTTTGATAATGTTTTCATCAATGTCATCGGCATTCAAACGCTTGGCCGCGCCGAGATACGTAAACATCGAACGCTCCGCATCGGGAGTGACCAAAACAATACTGCGGCCGGTTGAAGGACCCTTCATCAAAGCGGGTGTATCAAAATCAACCCCGACGGCACCGATATCACGCCTGAAGTTTTGTCCCAAAGCATCATCATAAACCTTGCCGATAAAAGCACAATCATTGCCGAGCGCGGCTAAACCCGCAACAGTATTGGCAACCGAGCCGCCCGAAACTTCACGTTCTGAAATCATATCCTGATAAATCATACCGGCCGTTGCCGCGTCAACAAGCGTCATTGATCCTTTTTTAAGGTTGCGGTCAATCAAAAATCGGTCGCTGACTTTGCCCAAAACGTCAACCAAAGCATTGCCGATACCGACAAGATCGTAAATTGTGTTTTCATTATTCATTAATTTGCTCCGATAAAGATACTTTTTGAGCGCATCATAATCTAAAAAAGAAAAAAAACAACCCCAAATGCTCAAAATTTTTACACATGCACTAAGACATCCGATGAAAATCTGTTTTTTACCATAACACTATTTTTTGTTTGACAATTTGTTTTTATTATGTAAAAATCAAAATGTAACCAAAATGGTTGCGGTGTTCTCAAAACACATTCAACGATAAACTCCTCAAAAGGAGGAGTGGGTGAATAAAAAATTTTTTTCGAATAAGCCCATCTGTATCGTTGCAGTTTTGAGACTCCTCCGTTTTGGTTATTTAAACGGAAATTTTTTTAATTTAAATGAAGGATAAATGATATGAAAAAATGGGTTTTAATTTTGGGCTTGGTTTTAAGTTTTAATGCCTATGGGGCAAATGATTGCGTTGATGGTGAACAAAACTGTTGGGATTGCTGGCGGTCAGATTCTGATTTATGCACGGCGCGGTTAAACGGAACGGATTTAAGTATTACCGGAACGGGAGAGATGAAAGATTACGGATGGTATAGAGATGGAAATACAGGTATTTATATTACAGATGCGCCATGGGGAAATACCGAGAATGGCAATACCGAGATTGAAAATATTACAATTGAAGGTATTACACGCGTCGGAAATTCAGCTTTTTTAGGTTCAACAAATTTAGAAAATATCACTTTTTCGGATTCTGTTGTTGAAATTGGGAAGAATGCTCTTCATTCATCTGGGTTAACGCATCTTGAATTGCCGCCAAATTTAAAAGTTTTGGCCGGAGGGTCTATCCAAAACATTCAATCGGTTAACAGTATTGTTATACCGGATGGTGTTGAAACAATCGGAAATGCTGTTTTTTGGAACTGGAGTTCACTTGAAAGTATTGTTATTCCAAATTCAGTTACGACGCTCGGACACGATGACTTTGCCAATTGTCCGAATTTAAAAAGTATTGTTATCGGCGATGGCGTTACTTCAATTTTGGAAAATTCATTTTCCAATACACCGGCTTATATTTATTGCCAAGATACACAAGAGCGTTCTTGCAAAGATTTAATTGGTGAAAATAATCAAGAAGCTTTGGGAAAACTTAGGTTATATAAAGTTGAAAACGGCAAAATTAAAGTCGGTTCAAAAACTTATGACAGTTTATCGGATTTGCCGCAATACAAATTAAGGCGCATTTACACCATCGATGAGGCCAATCAGGTCGCAGGCAAGGTCAATTCGGTTAAGATAAGATATCGATAACATGTAAAAGTAGGAAAAAGAGTTTTTTTGCTTTTTTTGGGCGTGTTTTATCATTTTTTGCTTTACCTTTTAACGAAAATGGGGCAAAATGCAGTATCATTTTGAAAAAAGGAGAGCAAATATGCAAATTCAAACCATTGCAACAACACCTTATACAGACCAAAAAATGGGCACGGCCGGTATCCGTAAAAAAGTCAAAACCATAATACAGCCGAACTATCTTGAAAACTTTGTGCAAAGTCTTTTTGATGCCATCGGCGGCGTGAAGGATAAAACCTTTGTTTTAAGCGGTGACGGCAGATATTACAACGATGTTGCCATTCAAAAAATTATTAAAATGGCGGCGGCAAACGGTATGAAAAAGCTCATTATCGGCCAAAATGGTATGCTCTCAACGCCGGCATCGTCTTGCATCTTGCTTAAAAATCATGCCGACGGCGGTTTGACATTGACGGCATCGCATAATCCGGGCGGTATCAACGGCGATTTCGGTATCAAGTACGCAACTTCAAACGGCGGGCAATGCTCATCTCAAGTCAGCGCCGAAATTTATGAAAAAACAAAAACAATTACATCATACAAAACGATTGATGCGCCGGATGTCAATCTGTCAAATATAGGGTCTCAAACGCTCGGTGATATGCAAATTGAGATTGTCGATCCCATCAAAGATTATCTTTTGATGATGGAAAATATTTTTGATTTTGAGGTGATTAAAAAGCTTTTTGCCAATGGATTTGATTTTGTCTTTGATGCAATGAATGCCGTTACCGGCCCTTATGGTATCAAGATTTTTGAAGAAGTTTTGGGCGCAAAAAAAGGCTCGGTACATCAAGCCGTTCCGATGCCCGATTTCGGCGGGCTTCATCCTGACCCCAATCTGGTTTATGCTAAGCATCTCGTCGATCTCATGTATTCCGATAATGCACCGGACATGGCCGGAGCCAATGACGGTGACGGCGATCGCAATATGATTTTGGGCAAAAAGTTTTTTGTTTCTCCTTCGGACAGTTTAGCGATTTTAACCGATAATTATAAATACATTCCGGCCTATAAAAACGGGATTTTCGGTGTGGCAAAATCGGCCGCGACGTCAACAGCCGTTTGTCGTGTGGCAAAAGCTTTGAACATCAATTGTTATGAAGTCCCGACGGGATGGAAAAACTTTTGCAATCTGATGGACACAAATCGCATTACATTTTGCGGTGAAGAAAGCTTTGGTACCAGCTCATCGCACATCAGAGAAAAAGACGGTATTTGGGCGATTTTGTTTTGGCTTAATATCATTGCCGCAACGGGTAAATCGGTAGAACAAATCACGCGTGATTTTTGGGCAAAATACGGCAGAACATACTATTTGCGCTTTGATTTTGACGGCATTGATACGGCAGTCGCCGATCAGTTGATGGCTGATTTAGAGCAAAATTTGAGTTCGTTTGAAGGCAAAACCTATAACACCTATAAAGTCAGTGAGGCAAAACCGTTTATCTATCACGATGTGGTTGACGGATCGGTGACGAAAAACGGGCTTTTGGTGTATTTTGAAGGCGGACATCGCATTTGCTATCGTCTTTCCGGCACGGGGACAAATGGTGCCACGTTGCGTGTTTATATCGAATCGTATGATAAAGACAACTTTGATAAAAATCCGGTTGAAGCATTAACCCCGCTTTTAAATGTCGCAATGATTTTGGCTGAAATTGAAAAACGCACCGGTAAAAATAAGCCGGATTTAACAACTTAAAAAAGAAAGCAGATCTATGCTTAAATCAAAAACACTTCATCGTCCGGACAAACAGCTTGAAACAATGCTCATAGGGCTTGTTTTTGCCATTATTGCGACGGCTCTTTCGATTTTGATGCTGTTTATTTTTCCAGAGCATTCGATGCTTTTTTTATCAATTATTTTATCACTGACGGTTATTTCGATTTGTTTTGCCATTGCACTGATTGGCGAAAGCGAAAAAGCTTTGACATACGGCGGTTTTGCCAATGTGATTTTGGAACAAAAAGATAAAATTTGCCGCATTGATAATGCCACATTTGATGCTGTGATTGAAAATAAGCTTTCTCAAAGTTTTTTTGGTACGCATCGTGTTATGCCTTTTTTGCAAAAGGCGGTTTTTGACGACAAACAAAACCTTTTAAATCTTGACCGTTTGAGCCACGCAATTGATAACTTAAAAGAAGAAAGCGTTTTGCTGGAGCTCAATATTCATGACCATTTGCGCTGGTACATGGTTTATTTGCGGCCGCTTTATTTGAAAAAAAATGATATTTTTGAGTCGGATTTTTCGATTGAAAAAGTTAAAAAAGAGACATATTTTTTGTGGCAGATTGAAGATGTGACCGCCGCTCAGAATATAGAACAAATTATGGCTCAGGAGCGTCAAAAACTCAGTCGTTTTATCAAAGATATGCCTCTTGGTCTTTATGTCTTAAATCATGAGGGTGTTTTTGAATACGTTAACGACACTTTCTGCCACTCATTAAAAGCCAAAAAAGAAGAATTAATCGGGCAAAAATTATGTGATTTTGCACAAGATAAAGACATTAAATTATTTGATGAAAATTGCATTAAATGTCAGGATTTATACTTTTTGAAAGATACCGAAAATACATTGGTACAGCTTTTTATCGCTCAAGACAGATATATGGAAAAAAATGAGCTTAAAACACGCGGCATCACGCTTGCGGACGTGCCTGCCGATAAGGATATTTTAGAAAAATTCAACCAAATAACGATGCAATCAAAACTTTTGTTTGAACAAAGTCCGATTGGTATTATTTCTGTTCTTTCGGACGGTAAAATTAAGGATTTTAATTCTAAAGCGCAAGAAATTTTTGCATCCCCCCTTCAAGGTATCTCTATTTCAAATATTTTAGATACAAAAGATGTCAAACGCCTTGAAGATGTGCGCAAAAGCTTTTTAAAAAATACCGAAACAACAAACAAAATTATGATTGAAACCGTGCTTTCGACGGGTAAAAACATCACCATCACCGCATCTGCGCATTACAGATTTGAAAACAGAAAATCACAGCCTGACGGCTTGTGGCTTTTTGTGGCAGATACGACAGAAAGCAAAAATTTAGAACAGCAGTTTGCTCAAGCGCAAAAGATGCAGGCAATGGGACAATTTGCGGGTGGTATTGCCCATGATTTCAACAATCTTTTGACGGCGATGATCGGTTTTTGCGATTTGTTGTTGCAAAGACACAGAATCGGCGATCCTTCTTTTGCTGACTTAAATGAAATTAAGCAAAATGCCGTTCGCGCGGCAGGGCTTGTGCGCCAATTGTTGGCATTTTCGCGTCGCCAACCGTCTAACCCAAAGCTTTTGGACGTTGCTGACAGCTTTGCTGATTTAAGTCAATTTTTAAAGCGCATTTTGGGCGAACAGATTACGCTTGAATTTCACCACGAAGGAAATTTGGGCTTTATCAGGATGGATCCCGTGCAATTTACGCAAGTTATAATGAACTTAGCCGTCAATGCCAAAGATGCCATGAACGGCAAAGGAAAATTAAAAATTTCAACCAGAACGGAAAGGTTGATTGAACCTTATACCTTCGGCACGGAAACCATTGATGCCGGTGATTTTGTCGTTATCAGTGTGACGGATACCGGTTGCGGTATTAAAAAAGAAAACTTAACACGCATATTTGACCCGTTTTTTTCAACAAAGCAAAATGTCGTCGGCTCCGGAACGGGATTGGGTTTGGCAACCGTTTATGGCATTGTGACACAGACAAAGGGCTTTTTAAAGGTAGAAAGTAAAGAAAATGTCGGCACAACGTTTAAAATTTATTTGCCTCGCTATGAGAACAGCGGGCAGCAGGAAGTACAAAAATCAGATGACAAAGCGCCGGTTATCCCCGTTTTAAATGCGGTCAGCAAAGAGGCTCCGAAATTGATTTTCGGGCTGAATGTATCCAAACTTGATCAAAACGGAAAAAGCACCAGAGAACCTTCGGATATCCGTATTTTGTTTGTAGAAGATGAAGATTCCGTCAGGGCGTTCGGTGTGCGTGCCTTAAAGAAAAAAGGCTTTTGCGTCACATCATGTGCTTCGGCCGAAAGCGCTCTTGAAGAAGAGGGGGTATTTGACCTGTTGATTACGGATATGGTTATGCCCGGTATGACGGGGGCGGAACTTGCTAAAAAGATGAAAGAAAAAATGCCGTCCGTCAAAATTATTTTGGCGTCCGGTTATTCTGAGGAGATTGCAAAAAAAGAATTGGCCGCGAGCTCTGATTTTTCATTTATTGCTAAACCGTACAGCTTGGGTGATTTAACAAAAAAAGTTTTTGACGTATTAAATGAGCAGGCAAACAATGGATAAAAACATCAAACAGACAGCCTTTGATTTTAAGCCTTCTCCTGCGTATTTAAAAGAGGATTTTATGGCCTCGGAATGTAATGCGCGCGCCCTCAATGCGATTGAACTTTTTCCGAATTGGCCCTTTTTTGCTTTATCAATTTATGGCCCGAAAGGTTGCGGCAAAACGCATTTGGCACATATTTTTAAGCAAAAAGTGCTTTCAAACATCGGCAAACCGACCGCTTTTGAAATGATTGACGCCAAAGAAGTCAAGATGCGTAAAGTGCCTTATTTGCACAAAAATTTTAATTATCTTGTGGTTGAGAATGTGCATTCAGGCATTGACGAAGAGGCATTTTTTCACCTTTTTAACCTTTATCAAAATGAGGGCGGTTATTTGCTTCTGACCTCTGAAATACCGCTTTCGCGGTTGCCGCTTAAATTAGCAGATTTGAAATCAAGACTTAAAATGGTACCTTCTATTGCGATTTTAGAACCGAGTGAAGATATGCTTGAGGCCTTGATTGTCAAGCTTTTCAGTGATAGACAAATTGTCGTTTCGCTTGATGTTTTGAATTATATACTGCAAAATATGGAGCGCTCATTTTCTTATGCATTGAAATTGATAGAACGTATTGACGAAATATCGCTTTCATTAAAACGCGCCGTAACAATCCCGATTGTCAAAAAAGCAATGCAACAAATCGCCCATCATGAACAGCAGGAACTATTCTGATAGTCTCATGGCCATCCAAGGGCATATCCTCATCAATTAACCGTCACCCTTCGTTTTTGCTTGAAGCAAAAACGTTATGGGCATGAGGATGAAAATATCCTTTGATGGATATTTTCACCACAAACAGCGACAATTTGTTTTTTTTCTAAGAGTGCGAAAAGCGCTTGTAAGAAAAATTACAAACCGAGTGCCCGACGAAATGCTGAAAGCATTTCCAGACCTTCAGATTATTTTCTTTTACAAACTTTCAGTATAAAACTAAAGTTGATATATTAATCTCCCCCAGCCCCCTACGCCATGTAAGGGAGAGAGCAATATTGAAGATCGCTTGACGGCCAGACTGATGCTGGCCGAGCGATGACGTTTGTTGTTTTGCCTTAAAATGTCATGGCCGGATATACTAAAGGCCATCTCATCCTCATCGATACCTGATTTTGACCGAATTAACCTTGCCTGCGACGGCATTGGCTTCTTCGATAGTATAAATACGAATATCGGCTCGAGCTGGTGCTGAGGGTGTTGCAGGCTCAGACGGTGCGGCATATTGCAGGGCCAGCGTGTTGCATGCATCTTGTGCCTCGCAAGTATTGCCCGCATTTAAAGCCCTCTGAAGGGCGGCACATTGGCTTGCATCAGCACAGGCAATCTTGTTGGCCATCATATCCGCGTTGGCATACATATTTTCACCGACGCTATATGTCCCGTCATCATTCTTGCTGTATGAGATGATTGTCGGGGTACCTGACAAACCCGTAAAAGAATTGCCACACGTCTTATCTTTCGGGCAATAAATGGTATTCAGTCCGGATCCTTCAAAAGCGTCGGCGGCAATTCCTGTATAAACACCACTTTCTTCATCGTATTCTAAAATATTCCCACTACTATCTAAGATTGAATCGGATATAACAATGCTTGTTAAACCCGTGGCACCCTGAAAGGCATTATATTCAATTGTTTGCACATCTGAAAGGTCAAGATGCCCTGTCAAACTCGTGGCACCTTTAAAGGCATTCCATCCGATTGATTGCACGCCGGTCAGGTCAACGCTTGTTAAACCCGTGGCGCCATAAAAGGCATGACTTCCGATTGTTTCCACGCCGGTCAGGTCAACGCTTGTTAAACCCGTGGCACCATAAAAGGCAGTATCTCCGATTGATTGCACATCTGAAAGGTCAAGATGCCCTGTCAAACTCGTGGCACCTTTAAAGGCACTATCTCCAATTGTTTGCACACCGGTCAGGTCAACGCTTGTTAAACCCGTGGCACCATGAAAGGCATCAGCCCCGATTGTTTGCACACCGGTCAGGTCAACGCTTGTTAAACTCGTGGCATTCTGAAAGGCACTATCTCCGATTGTTTGCACACCGGTCAGGTCAATGCTTGTCAAACCTGTAGCACCATAAAAGGCATTATATCCAATTGTTTGCACGCCGGTCAGATTGGCGCTTGTTAAACCACTGGCACCATAAAAGGCAGTATCTCCGATTGATTGCACACCGGTTAAGTCAACGCTTGTTAAACCCATGGCATATTCAAAGGCATAATTTTCGATATCCACATTGCCGGATGTTTTAAGCGATCTAACACCTCCAGGCAAAATTGTCTCCCAAGAGTCATAGTCATAGAAAGCATCTGCCGGCACCTTTGCTGCCGTGCTCCCCGATGTGCCATAAATGGTCATTGTTTTATTGCCCGCATCACCGCTTAAAGCATAGTATGTACCGGAATCTCCGATTGGCACACAATTGCTTGCACCGACTGCGGTGGCGCAATTGTCGTATGATGATGTACCATTAGCTCTTGCCATTGTGGCAAAAGAAGTGCTAAGCATTAATACTAATATAAATTGACTTTTTCTCATATTTATTCTCCATTTTTCTCTTTTTTTGTCATTAAAAAAATTCCATCTTGAAAATTTCAAAACGGAGGAGTTGAAAGAACTGCACTAAATCAGTTAAGCTTATTCGAGGCATTACCCTTATATCACTTACTCCTCTCTAAAGGAGCATATTTTTAGTGCAGGTGTCTTTCAAACACCGCAACCATTTTGGTTACGCTTTGATTATCTCATAATACAAATCGATTGTCAACAAAAAAATACCGGCATTTTTGCCGGCATTTTTTTGTTTTAAGCTGTTTTTTTCTTTTTCTTTTTAATCAAGACGGGCGCCGCTTTTTCGTTAACGGTCTTTTCATTGACAATCACCTCTGTCACGTCTTTCTTGTCCGGAATTTCGTACATCAAATCAAGCAAGATTCCTTCCATAATCGCACGAAGTCCTCGTGCGCCGGTTTTCTTTTCAATCGCTTTTTTTGCAATCGCCCGCAAGGCTTCATCCGTGATGGTCAACTTGACATTTTCCATATCAAAAAGCGTCGAATATTGCTTGATTAAGGCGTTTTTCGGCTCAGTCATCACTTTGATTAAGGCATCTTCATCCAAATCATTTAATGTGGCAATAATCGGCAATCTTCCGATAAGTTCCGGAATAAGACCGAATTTCAATAAATCTTCGGATTGAACATCTTTTAAGATTTCGCCGATACCCGCCTCGTCTTTTGAGGCCACTTTGGCACCAAAACCGATTGATGTTTCTTTACCGCGCCGACCGATAATTTTTTCAAGCCCTGCAAAAGCCCCACCGCAAATAAACAAAATATTTGTCGTATCGACGTGCAAAAATTCCTGTTGCGGATGTTTGCGCCCGCCCTGCGGAGGAACATTGGCAACCGTACCTTCAATGATTTTGAGCAAAGCCTGTTGCACACCTTCACCGGATACATCGCGCGTAATCGACGGACCGTCCGTCTTGCGGGTGATTTTATCAATCTCATCGATATAAACAATGCCGCGCTCGGCCTTTTCGATATCATAATCGGCGGCCTGAACAAGCTTTAAGATGATGTTTTCGACATCTTCACCGACATAACCGGCTTCAGTCAAAGTTGTGGCATCCGAAATGGCAAACGGCACGTCCAAGATGCGCGCCAAAGTCTGTGCCAAAAGCGTTTTGCCCGAGCCTGTTGACCCGATTAAAATCACGTTTGACTTTGCAACTTCAACATCTTTATGTTCCGTCTTACAGTTTAAGCGTTTATAGTGATTATAAACCGCAACCGAAAGCACCTTTTTGGCATCGTCTTGACCAATCACGTATTGATCCAAAAATTCTTTAATTTTAGACGGCGTCGGCAACTCGCCTTCAAAAACAGGCGCGTTTGATTTTTCCTGATGCAGTTCTTCAGATACGATGTTGATACAAACGTCGATACATTCATCGCAGATATAAACACCTCTGCCCGCAATCAGCTTTTTGACTTCATTTTGGCCTTTGCCGCAAAACGAGCAATGCAACTCTTTATCTTCGCTCATAAATCCTCCTTATTTAATTTCTGCACGGGTTGTGACAATTTCATCAATCAGGCCGAATTTTTTAGCCTCAACCGGTGTCATAAAATTATCTCTGTCCATCGCTTTTTCAATCACCTCGATTTTTTGACCGGTGTTTGAAGCATAAATTTGGTTTAAGCGCCGACGCATATCCAAAATGAGTTTTGCCTGAATTTCAATATCGGCCGCCTGACCTTTTGCCCCGCCCGAGGGTTGATGAATCATTATTTGCGCATTCGGCAGACTGAAGCGTTTGCCCTTTGCACCGCCCGCAAGCAAAAACGAGCCCATCGAACAGGCTTGCCCGATGCAAAGCGTTGAAACGTCGCAAGAAATATATTGCATCGTGTCATAAATGGCCATACCAGATGTAATCACGCCGCCCGGCGAATTGATGTATAAAAAGATGTCTTTTTTCGGATCTTCCGATTCCAAAAACAAAAGTTGCGCACAAATAAGAGATGAAACTTCGTCATTGACCTCGCCTGTCAAAAAAATGATTCTTTCTTTTAAAAGCCGAGAAAAAATATCAAACGAGCGTTCACCCCTTGAGGTTTGTTCAATCACCATCGGTACAAGCGCATTGTCAATAATTTGAAAAGCATTTCTATCCATCGTCAATTTCCCTTGATAAAAAATTACAATTTTTTAATAAATATAGGTTATATTTAATCCGAAAATCTTAAATAAAAATAAAAACTTGCTACTTTTTATCAAAAAAATAAGACTTGTGGGAGAACAAACTCATGTTTGAGACCAAAACAAAAGATACATTGCATCCGACTGATTTCAGATTATACCAAAATAAATTGGTTTTGGATGAATTTGAAGATTTCGATCCTTTTGAAGTCACCGATTCGGACGGATTGAAAATTTTCAAATACCCTGATTTTGAGCCTTATTTTAAAGTCGTTCAATCATTGCGTGTTACAGATGACAACGGCGCATTTTTGCCCCGTCAGACAGAATGCCTTAAACGTGACATAGTCAAAACGGCAAAGCAGGAAACTTTTTTAGAGCTTTTATACCGCACAACCCCCTCAGATAAAGAACAATATATTGCCCTGTTTGAAGAAAAATTGTACCTTTTGCTGGTCAATTTGGTGCTTGAAAAAGAATTGCCGCTTGATCGGACACTTGAGCGTGATGAAATTTCGCTTGCACAAAAAGCCTTCAAAACTATGCTTGCAAATGTTTAAAACAAATCACCTTTATTTAATAAAAAATAAATTTTTATTGCCGCGAAAAAAAACACCTTAAAAGGTGCTTTTTTTGATTGGAGCAGGCAACGGGAATGACCTTCGTTTTTACCAAAAACTCGGTCGCTCCTGCGCTCATCAGCCTTTCGGCTGACCGCGATCCCTTTGGTCTCGCTTTCGCTTGTTGTCAAACCCGCTCCTGCGGCTTCGCTTCCCACTGCCGCTCTTAATCACAAAAAAACACCTTAAAAGGTGCTTTTTTTTGATTGGAGCAGGCAACGGGAATGACCTTCGTTTTTTATCAAAAACTCGGTCGCTCCTGCGCTCATCAGCCTTTCGGCTGACCGCGATCCCTTCGGTCTCGCTTTCGCTTGTTGTCAAACCCGCTCCTGCGGCTTCGCTTCCCACTGCCACTCTTAATCAAAAAAAACACCTTAAAAGGTGCTTTTTTTGATTGGAGCAGGCAACGGGAATCGAACCCGCATTAAAAGCTTGGGAAGCTCTCATTCTACCATTGAATTATGCCTGCGTTTCAAGTGCGTTATAGCACTGAAAAAATTAAAATCAAGTATTTTTTTATGCGACCTCAATTTTTAGTTTTACTTAAAAATATCGTTAAGCGCTTTTTGAAGATTTTGCCCGCGCTTTGTACGCATCAAAACCATGCACGCCGAACTGAGCATAATTGTCACGGCCGCAAACCAATCCGTCGATGTAAAGGCAAGTTTGGGCAATAAGGCCAAAGCACCTGCAAAAACCTCTACAAAATATGTAAATAAAGCCTGCGTTGAACGAAACATCATAAAATATTCACTGTTGGATAAGCTTACCGCATACAAATAGCAATACATCGACGCTGCATAAATGAGTACGCCGTTGACAAAGCCGCATATCAAATTGTTCGGAGCAATATATTCTTTGGCATCCGGCAAAAATCTTAGAAATTTAAATGTATCCAAAAAGCTTTCAGGCAAAAAGCCAACAACAACACTGAGCAAAGCAGATACAATCATCATCGTAATGGCACTGACAAACAAAATCCAGCCGGTCATGCTCAAGCGTTCTCTCACACTTAAATTGGCTTTATTATCATGATGCACTTCGGCAAAAATTGTGCGTGCGTTGTTCAAAAGTGCTGAAATCACTACAAAAACAACCGCTTTAACGGCCGTATCCATCGGCAAGTCGGCCACCAAAATAAAACAACCGAACAAAATAAAAATCATCGCAACAAAATCAATAGACCCCGGTTTGCGCTTAAACAAAATCCATGCAAGCAAGACCGAAAAAATAATTTCAACATTAGCAAGCAGATTGGCCTGTGTCGACGAGATATAAACAAAAGCCATCAGCATAAATAAATTTCTGAATATTTGCAGAGCACCGAAAACCCACGTTTGATAGTTTGTTACGATTTCTTTGATATTGGTGTTTCGACTGCCGATGGCAATCAATGCAAGACCGCTGAATAAAATATTTGAACAGGCGATGGCAAATTGATTACATCCGTGCTCTAAAAGGCTGTATCTTAAAAAAATGTTGGATACTGCCCACAAAAAAACCGTTAAAAGTGAAAAAAATGCTCCTTTGTACATATTAACCATGAAAAAAGTCCTTTCTGATTTGAAAAATATAGGCAATTATAGGATTTAATGTTTAATAAATCACAAAAATTTTAAAATTTTAAAAAAATACTTGCATTTTTAGACAAATATGTTATAACTAAAGATAGAACAACAAATTTTGAAAGGATAATGACATGACAAAATTAGATGCTAAAACATGGGAAGGTGGCGTTAAAGTAGAAGAAAAACACTATCAACCTAAGGGTATTAATCTTCGCCCTCAACAAAAAGCTCAACTGAATAAATTTATGGGCTCGGATGTGGTTCGTGCATATTTAAAAAATCGTCCTGATGCTACAAGGGAAATCTTAAAAGATGCAGCTGCGACCGAATTAAGAGATGTTTTTGAGGCAAGTCGGGCACTTGTCAATGAAGGCAAGCCTGAATTAGGGTCAGAAGAATATCGTCTTCATTTTAATCCGAATACGGGCATTGTGAAATCAGAATATCGCCGCAAAGAAGAGATTAAAGCCAATCGCGAGGCGACTCGTGATGCTATCCAAATGGCAAATGAAACAGTTTATGGGGCTTAAAAGCCGATAAAAACAGATTTGAAACGGTCAGAAACGGCCGTTTTTTTTGTATTATACCTGCCGCTTACAGAAAAAATTGTACTATTTCAAAAATAAGCTTGTGTTTTGGCCGGCTTTGCTTTATTTTGGGTAGAAGATAAAAAAATAAACAAATAAGGAACAATAAAAATGAGCGGCAATGCACGTTATAACGGAAAAGAAACTTTTGAAGAATGGCAAAAAACATGGGCTTTGGAAGACAGATACAATTTTAAGGCAATTGAAAAAAAATGGCAAAAAATCTGGGAAGATGAAAAAATTTATCACGTCGATGAAGACCCTTCAAAGCAAAAGTTTTATGCTTTGGTGGAATTTCCGTATCCGTCAGGACAAGGTCTGCACGTCGGACATCCGCGTTCATATACCGCGCTTGATGTCATTGCGCGCAAAAAGCGTATGCAAGGCTATAATGTGTTGTACCCGATGGGCTTTGATGCTTTTGGTTTGCCGGCAGAAAATTATGCCATCAAGACAGGCATTCATCCGGCCGTTTCTACCGCTCAGAATATTGCAAACTTTACGCGCCAGCTTAAATCATTGGGCTTTAGCTTTGATTGGGACAGAGTGATAAATACCTCAAGTCCCGAATATTATAAATGGACGCAATGGATGTTCTTAAAGCTTTATGAAAAAGGCTTAGCTTATAAAGATAAAATCGCAATCAATTGGTGTCCTTCATGTAAAGTCGGTTTAGCCAATGAAGAAGTGGTTAACGGGCATTGTGAACGTTGCGGCGCCGAAGTTGTCAGAAAAGACAAAGAACAATGGATGATTGCCATCACAAAATATGCCGATCGCTTGATTGACGATTTGGAGGGTCTTGATTTTATCGACAGGGTGAAGGCTCAGCAAATCAACTGGATAGGTCGTTCGGAGGGTGCGGAGCTTGATTTTGAATTTGCAGATGAAAAACTCACCGTTTTTACAACACGTCCGGATACGGCATTCGGCGTGACATATATGGTTTTGGCACCCGAGCATGAATTTGTTCAAAAATATATGAGCCGTTTTGAAAATCAGGCTGAAATTAAAGCTTATGTGGCTTCTGCTTCTAAAAAATCAGATTTGGAACGTACGGCAAGCGAAGAAAAAACGGGTGTGGAACTCAAGGGCATTAAGGCTAAAAATCCCTATACCGGTGAGATGATTCCGGTCTTTATTTCAGATTATGTATTGACCGGTTACGGTACGGGTGCGATTATGGCTGTGCCTGCGCATGATTCTCGCGACTATGCGTTTGCAAAAAAGTTTGGTTTGCCGATGATTGAAGTTTTAGAAGGCGGCGATATTTCCGTTGAGGCGTTTGAAGGCGACGGTTTACACATCAATTCCGGCTTTTTAAATGGGCTTAACAAAATTGATGGCATGAAAAAAGCCATTGATTTTGCCGTTCAAAACGGATTCGGAAGGTCGAAAGTCAACTTCAAACTCAGGGATTGGGTGTTCTCTCGCCAACGTTATTGGGGTGAGCCGATTCCGATGGTTTATTGCGAGCACTGCGGCTGGCAGCCGTTGAGTGAAGCGGATTTACCTTTAACACTTCCCGATGTCAAAGACTTTTTGCCAAATGATGAGGGCGAGTCGCCTTTATCTAAGGCAACGGATTGGGTCAACACCACATGTCCGAAATGCGGCTCAATCGCCCGACGTGAGACGGATGTGATGCCGAACTGGGCCGGTTCTTCATGGTATTTTTTACGCTACACAGACCCAAAAAACGACAAAGAATTTGCCTCAAAAGAAGCTTTGAAATATTGGATGAATGTCGATTGGTACAACGGCGGAATGGAGCATACGACATTGCACTTGCTTTATTCACGCTTTTGGCACAAGTTTTTGTATGATTGTGGGTTTGTGCCGACCAAAGAGCCTTATAACAAGCGCACATCACACGGTATGATCTTGGCCTCTAACGGCGAAAAAATGAGCAAATCGCGCGGCAATGTCATCAATCCTGATGAAATTGTTGAAAATTATGGTGCGGACACCTTCAGACTTTATGAGATGTTTATCGGTCCGTTTGATCAGGCAGCTCAATGGTCAGATGAAAGTTTGATGGGTGTATATCGCTTTGCATCTAAAGTCTACGGCTTGTTTAAAAAGGTTTATAAAAACGAAGATGCGCCGATGGGTGATGCTGATTTGCGTGCCATGCACAAATGCATTTTAGATGTGACAGAGCGTATCGAGCAAATGAAATTCAACACAGCTGTTTCGGCACTGATGACTTATGTCAACCACTTATCATCAATGAAGATGATACCGGCCGCGATGTATGAAACACTCTTAAAGCTTTTAAGTCCGTTTACACCGCATTTGGCAGAAGAAATGTGGGCAAGAATCGGTCATAACGACAGCATTGTTACGGCAACTTGGCCCGAAGGTGATAAAAAACTTGCACAAGATGATGTTGTGACAATTGCCGTTCAGCTCAACGGCAAAATGCGCGGTACGATAGAAATGGAAAAAGACAGCGATGACGAACTTGTTAAACAAGAGGCGTTAAAGCTTGAAAATATCGCCCGTCAAACGCGTGAAACCGGTATTAAAAAAATCATTGTTGTTAAAAATAGGATTGTGAACATTGTTGCGTAATATCAAAATATTGGCTTTTGTTTTGGCGCTCGGAGCATGCGGGTTTGAGCCCTTGTATGTTGAGCGTCATTCTGATGAAAAGTGGTACTATAAGGGTCAGTTTGACACCTCGATTACCCAAGAGATGGCAAAAATCAAGGTTGAACCGATTGCCGAGAGAATCGGGCAATTGGTGCGTCAGGATCTGCTTGACAGCTTGACTCCGAAAGGGGCACCTGATCGGCCTCAATACAGGCTCAAAATCACGGATGTTGAAAAATCGGTTACCGAGCAAGCCATGCGTGATGATATTACCGCAACGCGCGAGCGTGTGGAATATAAGCTGAAATATGCGCTTTTTGATGCTGCCAGTGGTGAAAAACTTGTTGAAGGTGATAGTTTGGCACTTTTGGGTTATGATATTATGGCCAATCCATATTCAACCACATTTTCACAAAAAAAGGCTCAAAAAGATGCGGCCAAGATTATAGCAAACGACATAGCACTTCGCATCGGGGCATATTTTCATTCTGTTTTAACCAATCGCGACATGGCTGATGAATTATAAAAAGACAGATATTGAAAGATATTTTAAATCACCGGATAAAAATTTGCGGTGTGTTCTGATTTTCGGCTCAAATGAGGGAATGATTGCCGATTTATCAAAAAAATTTGTTTTAAGCGTTGTCGAAAATATAGATGATGCCTTTTTGGTCAGTACATTGCAGATGGATGAAGTTGAAAAAGACGTCAGCCTTTTGTTTTCAGAATATAATGCGGCATCGCTTATGGGAGGACGTCGCGTTGTTATCATCAAAGATGTCAATAATAACTTAACAAAACCACTAAAAGAGCTGTTTGAAAACACTTCATCCGATTCGCTTTTGGTGATGACATCTTCAACTTTGAATACAAAATCATCACTTGTTTCATATGTCAAAGATGCCTCATTTGGCGCCCTTATTTCATGCTATGATGACAGGCAGGAAGATATTTTATCTTATGTCCGAAACTTTTTTATAGCCCAAAACATCACAATATCGTCCGATGCTTTTGCCCTTTTGTGCCATCGTTTGTCTGCCGACAGAAAAGCAAGCAACGGCGAGCTTGAAAAATTGATAACCTACATCGGATCAAAGAAAAATATCACTCTTGAAGATGTACAAAAATCAGTGAGCGACACTTCAGGCAGCTCGTTTGAAGATGTTTGTTATTTTGCGGCTACAGGCGATACACAAAGCGCCCTTAAAGCCTATGATTTTTTGTTAAATGAGGGGGAGGAACCCGTCCAAATTTTGCGCCAAGTGACATACCATTTTATCAAACTTTTGGAATGTGTTGCAAAAATGGAAAAAGGCGATAGTGCTGACAGCGCTGCCTTATCCGTTAGGCCGCCGTTGATGTTTTTTCGAAAACCAGATTTTATTATGCAACTCAAAATTTGGAAGAAAAAAGCGATTTTCGATGTTTTAGCGCTTTTATATAAAGCCGAACTTGACTGCAAAACGACGGGATACCCTGCACCTGAAATCGCAAGTTATACTTTAATGCAAATTTCAGGTGCCGCAAAAAAACTTAAAATGGCCTAAATAAGCTTGTTTTTTTCATATCATTACCATGCACGGTCATTTTTTTGACCTCTATTTGTTATATTCATTTTATCTGATTGAAATAACGATATTTTTTGGCATTAAAAATGGTCAATTTAAACCGCCGTTTAAGGTCAACAACTTTTTTTAATAAAGATGATTGAAAAAAATTTTTTAATTCAGTCCATAGTGTATAGATGGCGACAAATGCTTGAAATAAAAAAACAGGTATAGTAATAAAAAAACATGCTTTGTATAAACAGGATGCAAAAAATGAAAGAAACACAAAAAAAACATCGCGGTGATTTTCGCTTTGAACGCGAGGCAAAGGCTTTGCAAAAAAATCTGCAAAAACGTAAAAAACAACAGATTGAACGTGAAAAAATAAAGAAAGAACAACAAAATGGACAAGATTAAAATCAGGGGCGGAAATCAGTTAAACGGCAAAATTTTTATCAGCGGGGCAAAAAATGCCGCCTTGCCGTTGATTACGGCATCTTTACTGACTGATGAAAAAATTAAACTTTCCAATATGCCGATATTATCGGATATCAAATCATTAAATAAGCTTCTTTTGGAGCTCGGCACCGAAATTGAAGAAAAAGACGAATTTCAAAATGGTTATTCTTCCAAAACATATATATATCAAACCAAAAACTTCAAAAGCTTGATTGCACCCTATGATTACGTGCGCAAAATGCGAGCTTCCTATTATGTTTTGGGGCCGATTTTAGCGCGAATCGGGCATGTTGAATTGTCGCTTCCTGGCGGCTGTGCCATCGGGGCTAGACCTATGGATATTCACTTGAGCTCGCTTGAGCAAATGGGTGCAACAATTGAAATTAAAAACGGTTATGTGATTGCCGATGCGCCAAATGGGCTAAAAGGTGCACATATTATTTTTCCGAAAGCCTCCGTCGGTGCGACGTGCAATATTTTGATGGCTGCAACGCTGGCTAAAGGCGAAACGCTGATAGAAAACGTTGCTCAAGAGCCTGAAATTGCAGATTTAATTGATTTGCTTATTAAAATGGGCGCAAATATTGAAGGCAAAAACACATCGCAACTCAAAATTATCGGGGTTAAAAAATTAAAAGGCGCCGAACATCACGTTTTGCCTGACAGAATCGAGGCGGGATCTTATGCCATTGCCGCCGCTATTACAAAAGGCAAAATAGAGCTTATGGGTGCCATCGCCGAACATTTAAAAACACCCTTAAATATTTTGCGCAATATGGATATCAAAATCACTGAAAAAGCAAACAGCATCGTCGTTGATGCAAGAAATGCGGATATGCAGGGTCAAGACATTATGACCGATTATTATCCGGGGTTTCCGACCGATTTGCAAGCGCAATTTATGGCTTTAATGACGGTTGTTCCGGGAGCCTCAATGGTAACCGAAAATATTTGGGAAAATCGTTTTATGCACGTGCCGGAATTGATGCGTATGGGCGCAAACATCAATGTACACGGCCACGCTTCCGCGATTGTCCGCGGTGTAAAAAAACTTTCAGGTGCCCCTGTCATGGCCACAGATTTACGTGCATCATTTGCACTGATTTTGGCTGGACTTGCCGCCGACGGCGAAACAATCGTAAACCGCGTATATCACTTAGACCGTGGCTACGAAAAGTTAGAAGAAAAATTAAAATCCGTCGGAGCAGATATCGAACGCATTAAAGAAGATGATTTTTAGTGCGATTCGGGCAATTCTTTAGGTTCGGTAATCACGGCGTCAATGATTCGCTTCATCAATCTCGGCTGATTGATAAACTTGAACACAAGCTTTGATGTTCCCGTGCCGGAAAACAAAATGTCACCATAATTAAAAATTCTGCCCATAATGCTTTGACGCATCTCCACCGATTCGATACGCTCACGATTAAGCTCTTCGGTTGTAACATTCACGATACCCGTCCTTCTGACAACACGCTTGTTGGTACAAACCATTTCAATCATGTTACGTTTAAGCCATGCGACCATCGTACAAATAAATATCGATAAAGTGCCGAGCCAGATAAAAAGCAACTCAAGCAAAGCAATTGTCGATCCGTGTAAAAGCTGGAATGTCATTGCAAGCGCAAAAAAGAGAGCCGTAAAGCATAACATTGTTAAACAAAAAGGAATAATCAGCGCAAAATAATGTAAACGCCCGACCAAAACGATTTCTTCACCGGGGGTTAATGTACTTAATGTATAAGTGTAACGTCCAAGCATTAAAAAAATCTCCTATATTGAACTTTATACAAAATAGCACATAAAAAAAACCATTGTCAAATATTTTTTTATATCGTTGGAATTCTTTATTATGTGACCTGCACAAAAGCCTTTATTTATTGAAGGACATTTTTTGATATATAAATTCAAAATACCGACATTTAATTGTTTGTCTATTTTTACAAAATGAGGTGCAGCCTATTGTTTTAACAATAAAAAATTTTCAAAAACGGCCATTAAAAACTGGTCAATTTAAACCACCGTTTAAAGTCAACAACTTTTTTTAATTTTTTTAAAATTTTTTTCATCGTAAAATCAATGACTTAAAATTTTTCCATTTTTTAAAATGCCGGTGAAATTAAACGGTGGTTTTGTTACAATTAGACAAAATAGTACAAAACTTTTTAGAAAGGAAAAAGCGATGAAGGCAACATTGTTAACTAGAGAACAAATTGATGTTAAAAATCAGGACAGCGCACTTGAAACCATGAAAAATAGTTGCTTGAGATTCCCTCCAATATCTGATTTTGCAAGACTTTCCGGAGGATTTCCTTCATGGGCACGAAAAACTTCCGATGGTAAACCGACTGCTTTTGATCTTTGGCTTGAAGGTCCTTATATCCTGAATCAATATAATTCTCCTGAAGGTATTGTCAGCCCTAATGTAAGCTCAGGTATTCGTCCGGTTTTAAACGCTGATGAAGTGGCAAGCATTAATCCGAATGACATCAAACGGGCTGGAAATATTGAAGGATTTGAAACAGTTTTTTATGGTGAATTTCCGCAATCGGTTGAAATAAATGAAAAAACAGTTAGATTTTTGAATGAATGTTCAAAAGAGTTATTTGGAACACCCGGATACGGGGAAGTTAAAACCAATGGCCTTTTAAAAGAAACGGGTAAAAATTATTCTTTATTGATTAATGGAAAAAAAAAGGAATTAAAAGAATATACCTATAATGGTGAGAAATATATTCGAATTTTTTCTTGCACTGATTATGATTATAAAAAATTGTTCGGATACGAAGAAAATGATTTATATGATGTAAGACCTTATTGGATTAAAGTAGAACTGATTGAATGGGTTAAAGACCCGAGCGGTGTTTGGTTTACAAAGCAGGCTCTTTTGGGAAATGTTTCGTATGGTGAAAAACAAAAAGTATTAAACGATTTCAGTAAAGTGGCCTTTTCACAATATGAACATAATCAAGAAAAAGTTATTGAACAAAGGCTTGATAAAATTGAAAAGCGTAAAGAGGTTTTTACAGAGCGTACTGCTGGCAAATTTTTGTTATCTGCCGATTCCACAACACATGATTCAAATTCATCTTCATCGTTAAGGCCAAATGGTCGTGATGATGGTGGCAGATAGTTGTTGATTCTGCCCAATTAAACCGCCTCGGCTTAAAAATCGGGGCGGTTTTTTTTATCTTTTATCTGAATATCTTCACGTACGGGCGGTGACAAAACATTCAAATCTGATTTTAGGGCTTGATAAATTCATTCATCCAAAACTTAAAATAAAACTTGATTTGCGCAAGCGTTGCTGTTATATTGCGCATAAATGATAAAAAAATTAAATCAGGAAGTTTGTTGATGAAAAAAGTTTTATTTTTGATGTCTTTATGCTTTTTGACCGCATCGTGCACCACGAATCCGAACGGGACCAAGATGGATGTAAGCCAAGAAGAATCAAAGATGGAAGTTTATAATCGCGCGATGTTTAACTTTAACTATCACGTCGATAAATACGCCATCAAGCCGGTTGCAAAAGGCTATAAGGCCATCACGACACAATCTGTGCGCAACAGAGTGACAAACTTTTTTAACAACTTGACGGAACCGGCTTCGGCCATCAACAACCTTCTGCAAGGTCAAGTCAAAAACAGCGGTATTTCCGTCGCCCGTTTCGGGGTCAATACGACACTCGGTCTTTTGGGCATGTTTGATGTTGCCTCCGGTTGGGGATTAAGCAAGAAAAAAAATTCTTTTGATGCCACGATGGCAAAATATTGCGTGCCGGATGGACCATTTGTTGTAATGCCCGTCCTCGGCCCGTCAACCCCGCGTTATCTTGTCGGATATGCCGCAGACAGCTTTGCTGATCCGATGTATTGGGCTTTATTTGACAAGCAGGATGAAGATTGGGCGCTTGTGGCGACCTATGGCGGCACGGCATTGAAACTTATCAATAAACGTGCTGAAAATATGGCGCTTTTGGATAATCTGGAAGAAGGCTCCGTTGACTATTACGCAACGGTTAAATCCGCCTTTTTGCAAAACAGACAAAAGTTTGAAAGCCTTTGCAGCGTCAAGCAAGAGGATACATCATCAGCATCAAGTTATGATTTTGACTTTGATGATGAATAATTTCAAAACTAAAAAAATCAAGGAGAACGACCTATGAAAAAACTGATTGCTTTTATTTTAATGGTTTTATTGTCGGCGCTGAACGCTTATGCCTTAGACGGTACAGCGGCTGAAAATTTTGTAAAAAAAGTGACAAAGCAGGGAATTGAAGAGATTATCAATTCTAATGTTTCAATAGAGCAAAAAGACGAGCGTTTTGAAAAACTCTTTAATCAATATCTTGATGTGGAGTATATCGGTAAATTTGTGTTGGGACGCTATTGGAAAACAGCAAGTCAGAAACAGCGTGATGAATTTATCAAAGTTTATCGTGATTTTAACACAAAAACATGGTCAAAACGCTTTGATGAATTTAAGGGCAAACATTTTGACTTTCATGGGACATCACCTTCAAATTCCGAAGGTCAAATGTTTGTCAATACAACGGTCGATATGGACAATGCGGCTCCGGCTAAAGTTGTGTTCAGGGTAAAAGAAACAAATGCCGATTTGAAAATCGTCGATATCATTATTGAAAACGTATCGCTTGCCATTACGGCGCGTAACGAATATACGGCTTATATCAAAAAAGCACCGAACGGGCTTGATGATTTAATCAAAGATTTAAAACAAAAATCAAATTAAAATTTGTTTGACAAATAACCGTTTATATGCCAAGATGTGCCGCGGATGGAGAAAATTATTCTTTATCCGCGTGTTTTGTTTTGGTATTTATAGCCGTTACACATCTTTTGCGAGGAAAAATAATGTTTGGCATATCTTGGTTGCAAAAAAATATGACAGATTGTTGCAAAAACCTTAAAACAAAAAAATGGCTTGATAACCTTGAAATCACGTTTTTGTTTGTTTTGAGCGTTTTTTTACCTGATATCGTTGTTAAATATGCGTCACATTTACCTATTAAAATTGAAATAGTGTTTTGCCTTGGCGTCATTTTGTTCGGTTTTTTGTTGTCGCTGACAAACAGATTTGTCTTTTTGTTTTTTGTCTTGCTGATTTTAATCATGCAAATTATACAACTCCATTTTATGGTCTATTTCGGCAATCCGATCGGCCCTGCGGATATCATGAATATTTTCAGAGAGACGCAAGATATTTTTGATGTTTCATATTTTAGAGAAACATGGTTTGTTGCGCCGACGCTGATGATATGTTACAGCGCATTAATTTGTGCCTTTTTTATCAAAAAGCCGGTCAAAATTCCGTTTATTTGGATAATTTTGTTTTATATGGCGGCGCACAAGCCTTATCGCGCATGGTCTGAAACAAAGGGAATTTGGTATTTTCAACCGGCATTGGTGCGCCCGAGTTTAAAAAATTCCATCAGTACTTTTTCGTATTTTGTATTTCAGTATTGGCCGAAAGGTTATCAAGACTTTAAGGTTCAATATTTGCCTTATGAACTTAAAGAAAAACCATCTGAAGTACAAAATATTTTGCTGATTTGGGGCGAAAGTTTGTATGCCGGACATTTACCGATGTACGGCTATGAGCGAAATACATTTCCGAAAATGCTTGAAGTTTTAAAAACACCCGGTTGGCAAAAAGCCTTGGGTATGTCCGGCGGTATCGCAACCGCAACATCAACGTTGTTGTTTTTCAATACGGCGCGAGAACCGGCCAATGCAGATGTGTTAAAATCGCATCCGTCCGATTTGTTTAAGGCGGCTAAAGCCGGCGGTTTTCATACCTATTATCTTTCAAATCAAGAAGCGCGATTAACAATGGGATTTGACGTTGCATCAATTGATGAGCTGATGACAAATGACCTGAACCCTGTTTATTTTGCAAAATATAAAGATGAAGGCTTAACAAAATTGTTGGAAGAAAAAGGCCTTAAAGGAGATAAAAATTTTATTGTTTTGCATATGCGCTCGCCACATTCGCCTTATGAAAACAGGTATGAAGGCCGTGAGGCTGAATTTGAAAAATATACACCGGCCGCATCAAGTAAAGACAGGCTTGAATACGAAACAAATACTTACGACAATGCGCTATTATATACCGATATGGTAATTGATGATATGGTCAAAACGTTTGAAAAGCTTGCCTTTGGCACAAATTACAGTATTTTTATCACCGCCGATCATGGACAGCTTTTTAATTATCAGGGCAAATGGGGGCATAATAATTTGATTTTGGAGCAAGCCAAAGTGCCTTTTTTCGTAAAAAGCAAGCATCAATATTCCTTGCCTGAAGTCATCTCACATTATCAAATCGGCAAGATGGTCTTGAATGCTTTAGGTTTTGAGCTTATTAATCCGAACGAAGAGCAAAATGTGTTTTATTTGCACGGCAATAATATTGATTTTCCTTATGATTTTATTGAATATGAAATCAACGGCAAAGATGTTGTGCAAAAGAAAATCGATAACACTAAAAATCTCGTCAATCTTTCAAAATAAAGGTCTTGCCAATGCTTAATGTGATTTTTTGTTTTTTCTTTATCAGTGCTTTTTTAAGCGCTTTATATCAACTGATTGCGGGCAATGCCGATGTATTTGAACAAATTATTCAGGCGCTTTTTCGTGCGGCCACGAGCGGTTTTGAAATATCCATCGGCTTGACGGGGATGCTGTGTTTGTGGCTCGGCCTTTTAAAAATCGGTGAGCAATCCGGATTGACGAATCTTTTAGCAAAAGGCCTTAGTCCTTTATTTAAGCATATTATGCCCGACGTACCCGAAAATCATCCGGCGCTTTCTTCTATCGTGATGAATATGGCGGCCAATATTTTAGGCTTGGATAATGCCGCAACACCGATGGGGCTTAAAGCGATGACAGAGCTTCAAAGCCTTAACCCGAATAAGGATAAAGCCTCAAATGCCGAAGTATTGTTTATGGTGATTAATGCTTCGGCCGTGACGATTATTCCGATTAATATTTTGCTGTACAGACAGCAACTCGGGGCTCTCAATCCGACGGCTGTTTTTGTTCCGATTTTGCTTGCGACATCCGTTTCGACGCTTGCAGGGTTTTTAAGCGTTGCATTTGTGCAAAGGCTCAATATATTCAACCGTGTTGTTTTGAGCTATCTTTTAGGCTTTTTTGTTTTAATCGGTGCGGCGGCCTTTTATTTTCTGAGTTTAACGCCAGAAATGCGCCTTAAGGCATCAAGTGTATGCGCCAACGTTATTTTGTTTTCTTTTGTCGTGCTTTTTATTGTTGCCGGAATTGTTAAAAAAATAAATGTTTATGAGGTTTTTATTGAAGGTGCGACAGACGGTTTTCAAATTGCAATTAAAATTATTCCGTATTTGGTTGCGATGCTGAGCGCGATTGCCGTTTTCAGAGCATCGGGGATGATGGATGTCATCATATCGGCAGTGAGCTTTTTATTTGAAAAAGTTGGCCTTGATACAAGTTTTGTGCCGGCTCTGCCGACCGCATTGATGAAACCTTTGTCCGGAAGCGGCGCGCGCGCCATGATGATTGAAACATTGCAAAACTATGGACCGGACAGTTTTGAGGGATTTGTATCCTCGGTGATGCAGGGCTCGACAGAAACAACATTTTATGTTTTGGCTGTTTATTTCGGCGCAATTAAGGTTAAAAATACAGGCGCCGCAGTGCCTTGCGCATTGATTGCAGACTTTGCGGGATTAACGGCGGCAGTTGTTTTATCATACATTTTTTATTAAAGGGTCATAAAATGAAGGCACTTATTCAGCGTGTCAGCCATGCAAAAGTCAGTGTAGGAGGCAAAATCACGGGGCAAATCGACAAAGGCCTGCTGGTGTTTTTGGGTGTGGAAAAAGGTGATGATATCGGTGAGGCTGATTTTTTGAGCAAAAAAATTTGTGCTTTGCGCATTTTTGAAGATGAAAACGGCAAAATGAACCTTTCACTTATTGACATTAAAGGCAAAATGCTTGTTGTTTCGCAATTTACACTCTGCGCCGATACATCGCGCGGCAATCGTCCCGGATTTGAGAGAGCGGCTTTGCCCGATGCGGCCGAAAAGCTCTATCGCTATTTTTCAAATCAGGTGGCAACCCTTGGTGTTGAGGTTCAAAACGGTGTTTTCGGCGCCGATATGAAGGTCGAACTTTTAAATGACGGGCCGGCTACATTTATTTTAGAAAAAACACATTAAATGCAAAAAAACGTGTGTCATTTGACAACACGTTTTTTCAAATCCTGTGCCACCGTCCCGATGAGGATGATGAGCAAAATGATGATGAGCGGGGCACAAAGCGCGCCACTGACCCACAATGTCACCTTAATGAATTGCATGACCCCCAGCGAGACAAAACTTTGCAATGCAAAGCGCAGGATGAGGACAATCAAAAACACCGGTGCGCTGAAGAAAAACAGGACAACAGATGTTCCTGTAATGTTAGAAACAGTATTAGGATCCATAATTGTAGAGGTTTTATATATATACTTATTTAATTTGAATAATATGACAAAAAAAATAAAAAATCAAGCAATTTTTTTTATTTTTTTAACTTAGAATTAAGTACGTTTTGCTATAAAGCCTTACATGAAACAAAAATTTTTTGAAATATACCATACTTATTTTA